>JAAELY010000118.1 GCA_024226335.1 bacterium | reverse complement strand
GCGCCACCTCCGTACGGGATGCGACTGTAGAACGTCACGTCGCCAATCCCGACCGCGCGCGCGATGTCGACTTCGTCGTTCGTATCGAGTGTGAAACTGGTCAGGCCATCGACCTCACTCGGGTCGATCCCCGCATCTTCGATCGCCTTGGAAACGCACTCGACCGCGAGCGAGAGTTCCGATACTCCCGAGTTCTTGGAGTACTCGGTCTGACCGATACCGATGATCGCGGCTTCGTCTTTCAGGGTCGTGGGCATCTCAGTTCTCCAGCGGCAGGGTCAGGGTGACCGTGCCCTCCACGTGGTTTCCCCAGGCGTTCTTTCCCACGACAGCGACCTCGACCACACCCTGTTCTGCGGTCTGGACGGTTCCGCTCATTTTCATCACATCCCCGGGCAGATTCGGCGCACCCAGTCGAATCTTCACGCCTGTGAGTGTGGCATCCGGACCCGCCCAGTCGGTGACGAAACGTCCGATGTAGCCGTTGGTGGTCAGGATGTTCATGATCACGTTGTTCAACCCCTGGGCCTGGGCGGCGCCGCGGTCGTGATGCACGGGAGTGAAGTCGCGCGAAGCGATCGCTCCACCGACGATGATGGCGGCAGTCAGGGGAACATCGAGCGGGGGCAACTCCTGCCCCACCTTCACGTCTGCGAATCGAAGCGAACTCATACCTGCTCCTGTGGACCGGTCCTCGCCATGTCGCGACCCAGGCGCGCCAGCTGACGTGTGGCGCCGCCCAGGTTCAGCTCGAGAGCTTTGGACCAGAGGAAATAGCGTTGAATCGGATAGTCCACGTCGGAGCCGAGTCCGGCGTGTAGATGCAGCGAGCTATTCGCGATTCGCGAACCCGCTTCGGCCGACCAGAACTTTGCGACCCATGCTTCGCGCCGCGCAGGCAGGCCCTGAGAAATTCGCCAGGCCGCGTGCCACATGGTCCAGCGCATGGCTTCCAGGTCGATGAAGGCATCGGCGGCGCGATGCTGCACGGCCTGGAATGAACCGATCGGCACATTGAATTGCTCGCGTTCGCGGGCGTAGTCTGAAGTGATCTCGAGTGCCCGCGCCGAGGCACCGACCTGCATCGCGCAGATCGCGATCAGAGCCCGCTCTTCCAGCCACTCGATGAAACCGACGCCGTCTGCATCCGTTCCGAGAACGCTTTCCGCAGCGACGCGTACGCCGCGCAGGTGCAGATCGCACATCGGCTCGCCGGTGGAGATGGAATCGCAGGTCACCTCGACCCCGTCGGCATGGGGATCGAGCAGGAACACGCGCACGCCGTCATCCGTGCTTGCAGGCACCAGAATGACGTCGGCACGATCTCCCCAGGGAACGCCGCGCTTGCCTCCATCGAGTACGAAACCGCCGCCGTCTGCGCGCGCCCGGGTCGCCGGAGTCGACGCGCTGCCGGAATCCGCATCGATCAGGGCCGCGCTCGCGATCGCTTCGCCCGAGGCAATCCTGGGCAAATACTCGGATTGCTGGGCCTCGGTTCCGAACTCGACCAGTGGCAGGCTGCCGAGCACAAGCGTGGCAAGCGCCGGAACCGGAGGCAACTGGCGGCCCAGCTCTTCCAGGAGCGGACACATCTCGGCGAAACCGAAGCCCATGCCTGCGAAGCTTTCAGGGATGGCGATACCGAGCAGATTCGCTTCAGCCAGCTTCATCCAGAGCTCGAGGTCGAACCAGGCTTCGCTCTTCTCGATCTCCTTGACGCGCTCGTGCGTCGCTTCCGCGACCAGGATCTCGCGCGCAAGCTCGGCGATCGTCTGCTGCTCTTCGCTCAGATCGAAATTCACGACGCGCTCGCCGGGCGGAACAACGGCAGCTTGAAACCGTCGTCGTCTTCGTGAATGAAGCCCTGCACCGCCATGCCGATGTGCACGTCCTCGAACTCACAATCCACGATGTTTGAAACGATGCGCGTCCCTTCTTCGAGTTCCACAAGGGCTGCGCAGATCGGGAAATCATAGCCGGGAAACTGCGGGTGACGGATCACGGTGTAGGTGTGAACCGTTCCTCGACCCGAAGCCTCGACCCAGCCCATCTCCATGGACCGGCACTTCTGACACATGGGGCGCGGCGGGTAGTACAACTCACCACAGGAATTGCACGACTGGATCGGGAACACACCGTCGTTCACCAGACCCCACCACCAGGAATTATCGTGTCCCATGGGGGGACGGATGCGTCCGGGCGACTGCGGCGCGCCAGTTTCGTCCAGCGGCGCTTGCGCCTGTTCCTGTGGCAGGAACTTGAGCACGCGGAAGGTCATCCAGCCAACCTCTTCGCTGTTCTGGTCGCGGAAGATCGTGCGCGTGGTGATGAAATAACCGATGCCCAGGGCCGTGGCCTTCTCCTCGGAAACCGCCTCGATGATCGTTTCGGCCGAAACCTGATCGCCCGGTCGCAAATAGCGCAAGAAGCTCTGCTCAGTATCTGTACCGACGACACCGCTGTAGCCGTAGTCGTTGAGCAGTTTGTGCAAGCGGTGTTGCTCGTTCCTGGGCTCGTCGTAGCCTTCGGCCATCGAGAAACCGTCCATGGTCCAGGCGTCCAGCATCGTCGGAGGCGCAACGATCCCGCCGTGTACCGTTTTCGATGCCGCATCGGTATCGAGGTAGGCGGGGTTCGTATCGCCCATCGCATCGCACCAGGCTCGAATCATCGGCTCGTTGACCAGATCCCGCCCCACACCCGGCGGGCCAATCGGCTTGCCTACGAACTTCTGAAGCTCGGCTTCGAGTTCCTTCTTCTTCTCGGGAGTGAGCGGCATTGCATCCTCTGATGGTGCACGGTGGCGAAGACGCGCCGCGCAGGTTCACGTAGGAGTCCGATTCAGCGGCGCGCCCGGGGCAGACCGAGCCCCGCCATCGCGATGATGTCGCGCATGACTTCGTTCACGCCGCCGCCGAATGTATTGACCATGGCCAGGCGATAGGCCGATTCGAGCAGACCGCCGAACAGGGCTCCCGTCTGGGAACGCCGCACCAGACCGGCTTCGCCGGTGATCTCGAGCAGGAGCCTGTAGACCTCGATGATCATTTCCGTGCCCAGCACCTTGACCGCCGATGCATCGGCCATCGCCGGTGAGCCGTTGTCGATGGACCAGGCCGAACGCCAGTTCAAGAGCTTGAGTGCGTCCAGCTTCGCGTACACGCGCGCCAGATTCGTCTGCACCCAGGCCTGGTCGATCATGCGACCGCCTTCGGGCGCCTGCGTGTTCGCTGCCCAGGCCCAGACCTCCTCCAGCAGTCGGTCCGCGGAACCGGGCATTGCGAGGGTGATGCGCTCGAGATTGAGCTGGCCCGTGATCAATCCCCATCCGCCGTTCTCGGGGCCGATCAGGTTCTCGACGGGCACGCGCACATTCTCGTAATAGGTTGCGTTCGTGCGTTCTCCGCCCACTGTCTGGATCGGCGTGCACGAAAAACCAGGCACGTCGGTCGGCACCAGGATGATCGAAATTCCCGCGTGCTTGCGCGCTTCGGGGTCGGTCCGAGCCGCCAGCCAGATGTAGTCCGCGTCCTGTGCGTGAGTCGTGTAGATCTTCTGCCCGTTGATCAACCACTCATCGCCATCGCGTACCGCGGTCGTGCGCAGCGAAGCGAGGTCGGTGCCGGCACTCGGCTCGGTGTAGCCGATGCCGATCATCAGCTCCCCATCGCGAATCTTGGGCAGCAGGAGATCCTTTTGGGCCTGCGTTCCGTGCTGCATCACCATGGGGCCCACGGTATTGACCGTGATCAAGGGCAGCGGCGCACGCGCGCGGTAGGTCTCATCCCAGAAGATGAACTGCTCGAGGTGCCCGCGACCCTGGCCGCCGTGCTCCTCGGGCCAGCCGATCACCAACCAGCCGTCCTTGCCCATGCGCCCGACGGCCTCGCGAAACGCCGGTCCCCCGAGTTGATCCCATTCCTCGTCGAGCCGACGGCGCAGATCGGGCGTAAACAGCTTCCGATAGTACTCGCGTAGCTCGAGTCGGAGTTTCTTCTGGTCGGGGGTGAAGTCGATGAACATCCGAAACCCGAAATTGAGGCAAGAAAACGGGGTTTGAGAAACGAAAATGAAACACGTTTCAGTTTTTCGCAGTATGGCGCGGGCTGCCGGGGAAGTCCAGTAGGGTCAGGGGGCCAGCTGGGCTCAGCGCTTCATGACATGGTCGTGGAAACCCTGGGCGGGCTCGATGAACAGGCCCTCGGCCTGTGCGGTCACCCCGTCCGGGCCGCTCAGCTCCCCGATCACGCGCACCTTGCGCCCCTGGGCGAGTGCAGTGCGGACCTGGAACTCGAGCTCCGTGTCGAGCGGCGTTGGCCGCCGGTACTTCAGATCGAGGGCGCCGGTCATGCCGCGGGTCCCGGTCGCCAGATTGTGGAAACCCAGGATCTCGTCGAAGAAAAAGGCGACGAAACCGCCGTGCACGCAGCCCGGAGGTCCCTCAAAGGCGGGTCCGAAACTCAGCCGGCCGCGCGTCACGTCTCCTTCGAGGGCGATCTCGAATTCCGGACACATCGGATGGTGGGTTCCGATCATGGGTCCCTGGACGTAATAACGCCGTCCCGTGCCGGACTCCTCCGGTATTCCCAGCCGAAGCCCCTCGCCTTTCACTCGATGGCGATCCAGGCGCTGCGTATCGGCTTCGATGGCTCGGGTTGCCGCCCGAAGGTCTTCGAGAACTCCGGGGCTCTCTTCGTCGACCCAGAGCATGGTGTCGAGCATCCCTCGCAATGCGGCCCCGAGGTCGACGAGTTCGGATGGGGCCGGGAAGGAATAGCGCGGAGATCTGGGAGTTGGATCGCTCATCGGCTTCCGCTCAGTCGTCCAGCTTGAAAACGCGCTGCGCATTTTCGCGCAGGAACTTCGGCCAAACGTGATCGCGAAAGGGAACATCGGGCATCTCCTGGAAGATGCGTTCCAGGGTCAGACCCATGGGGAAATAGCCCGCGTACAAGATCTTGTCGGCACCGCGCGTGTTCGCATACTGGATGATGTCCTTGGGGTAGTACCTGGGCGCGAAGGCGCTCGTCATATAGTAGAGATTGGGCCACTTGAGCATCAACTTGATCGCCAGTTCAGTCCAGGGTTCCGCACCGTGGCGCATGACGAATTTCAGCTCGGGAAAGAACCAGCAGACTTCATCGATCTGTTCGACCTTCTGCGGCCCCATGGGTAGACGCGGCCCCGGCACGCCCGCACAGACGCAGATGGGAACATCGAGTTCCACGCACTTGGCGTAGATCGGATAGAACTTCTTGTCGTTGATCGGAACCTGTGGACACAGTCCCGCGGGAAATGCAGTCACGGCCTTGATTCCGTAGCGCTCGTGCAACGCCACCAGCTTGGCGACCTCTTCCATGCCGTTGTTCGGGTTGACCTCGTAGCTGCCAAAGAAGCGCTCTGGATGCTCGCTCAGCGCACGCTGCACGATCTCGGCCTCCGAGCCGATATCGATCATCGCGCGTTCGATGCCGTACTTGTCCATCTCCTGGAGTACGAGCCCGACAAAATCCGCACCCGGTTCGTAGTTCGGGATGTTCTTGAACATGTACTCCGCTGGCATCTCGAACATCTGCAGAGATTCTTTGTCTCGCAGCAGCGGTCGCATGAACTCGTACCAGCTGCGGGTATCGTCGGTCGGGATGCTGAGCATCAGATCGATGATCCCGATGCCTTCGGGCATGGTCATTCCGAACTCCTTCACACACTTCGCACGAGCGAGGTGGCATCATGCACGAGTCAGATCATTTTCACGAGGTGACCGTGGGCCCACTGAGCGGATTGAAGATCATCGAGATTGCGGGAATAGGACCGGGACCGTTCGCGGCCATGATGCTCGCGGACATGGGCGCCGACGTGATTCGCGTGGCCAAGCCCGTGGAAGGCATGTTTGGCGGCGGCGGATCGGCCTTTGATCTCTTGAGTCGCGGGCGCCGTTGCATCGCCGCGGATCTCAAACAGCCGGAGGGCGTCGAGTTGATTCTGCGCCTCGTCGATAGCGCGGACGGACTCACCGAGGGCTTCCGACCGGGTGTGATGGAGCGCCTGGGGTTAGGACCGGAGGTGTGTATGGCGCGCAATGAACGGCTGGTATTTGGACGCATGACCGGATTTGGCCAGGACGGTCCACTCGCTCAGGCCGCCGGTCACGACATCAACTACATCGCCCTGGCCGGGGCACTCGAGCCAATCGGCCGAAGAGGCCAGCCCCCGACACCTCCGCTGAACCTGGTCGGGGACTTCGGAGGCGGAGGTCTGATCCTGGCCTGGGGCATGGTCTGCGCATTGCTCGAACGCGAACGCTCTGGCAAGGGACAGGTGGTCGACGCAGCGATGGTCGACGGGGCGGCCGCCCTGATGACGATCTTCCACGCAACCCAGCAGACGGGCTTCTGGAACGAAGAACGGGGCACGAACCTGCTCGATGGGGGTGCGCACTTCTACGACGTGTACGAGACCCGCGACGGAAAGTTCGTGTCGATCGGCTCGATCGAACCGCAGTTTTACGCGGAGTTGCTGGAACGACTCGAACTCACCGATCAGGACCTGCCCGAACAGATGGATCAATCGCACTGGCCCGAACTCAAGAAGCGCTTTGTCGAGATCTTCAAGACCCGTACGCGAGACGAATGGTGCGAACGCATGGAAGGCAGCGATGTGTGCTTTGCGCCCGTGCTCTCGATCGCCGAAGCGCGCGAGCACCCACACAATCGCGCGCGCGGAACCTTCGTCGAGGTCGCAGGTGCCGCGCAACCGCGACCTGCACCCCGCTTCAGCCGGACCGATGGACAGATCTCTGGCCCCCCCGCAAAACCCGGAGAACACACCAGCGAGATCATGGCGGAAGTCGGTTACAGCGAAGCAGAAATCAAGCGTCTGATCGAAGCAAGAGTCGTGCTCCAGGCTTAGTCCGTCTTTGAATTCTGCCTGGCCGGAAAGTTCCGACCGCCTCGACTAACGAGAGATCGCGCCACCATCGACCATCATCGATTCACCGTGAACGAACGAAGCGCGGTCCGAACTGAGCCACACGACCGCTTCGGCGATCTCTTCGGGCAGGCCAAGCCGACCGCCCGGCTGACTGCGCAAGATGCCCTTGGCGACTTCGGGACCCTGGTCCATCCAGGCGCGCAGCGCGGGCGTATCGATGCTGCCGGGCAGGACTGCGTTGATGCGCACATTAGTCTGTGCGTTCTCGCGCGCGGCCGTCTTGGTCAGACCGAGCACGCCGTGTTTCGCGGCGGAATAGTGGGCCAGAAACGGAGTCGCAACCACGCCCGCCCCCGACGCCGTATTGACGATCGAACCGCCACCCTGCGCCTGCATGACCTGGATCTCGTGCTTCATGCACAAGAAGACGCCGCTCAGATTGAGAGCGAGCGTCTGATTCCAGTCTTCGAGGCTCAGGGCGTGTACGGGTCCACCGCCAGCGGGGCCACCCGCGTTGTTGTGGGCACAGTCGAGCCGACCGTAGGTATCGCTCGCAGCGCGAATCAACTGTTCGACCTGAGCCTCGTCGCGGACGTCACAGCGCACGAACTTCGCCTCACCACCATCCGTGCAAATCGCTTCGGCCGCGGCTTCCCCACTGGCCTCGTCCAGGTCGGACACGATGACCCGAGCGCCTTCGCACGCGAAAAGACGCGCACAGGCCAGGCCTATTCCAGATCCGGCACCGGTAACGAGCGCGACTTTTCCGTCAACCAGCCCTGCCACTTCGAATCCTAGAACTCGACGCTCGCCGTGCCCATGACACGGGTTTCGTCGGCTTCATTGACGATCGTCAGATCGATCTCGACGGTTTTGGATTCTTCGTCCCTATCGGTCACGACTCCGCGACACCGGGGTTGCGAGTCCACGAGTACCGTGGCGCGGAAGACCGTATCGATCCTCGAAATTTTCGAACCGGGCGCCCAGCGGTGAATCAGCGCCGCCAACAGGCCCTGGCTCATGATCCCGGGAACGATCGCGCCCGGCAGACCTTCCTTCTTCGCCTGCTCGTGATCGTTGAAACGCGCGAAGTCCATCTTGGCCATGCGCGTAAAGCGCTGGACCGTCGCCAGACTGACATCGGGAACGATCTCTTCGAGTTCTTCTCCGAACTCCACCTGATCGAAACTGCGTGACTGACTCATCGCTTCCGCTCCGGTTGTTGCACCATGCGCCAGTCGACCACCGAAACGAGCACCCCAGTCTGATTCACGAACTCCATGCGGTGCACGATGAAGACCATGGGTCCAGAGCGCCCCGTCTTCTCGTAGATGTCGTGGATCTTGCTCGACGCGGTCAGGACGTCTCCCGGCCGGAACGGCGCGTGCGCGAATACGCACTTTCCCGCATCGAATCCAAAACCGTCCCCGATCTTGGGGAAACGGTCGGGAAACATGCGCCGTCCCACGAAACGGGATGTGAAAGTCGAAGGCGCCTGGAAATCGGCATCCTCCGGATCCACGAAGCGGGATTCCGTCTCGCCACACGCTTCTGCGAAGTCCAGAAAGTCCTGGGTTTTACCCTCGACCTCGACCACGTCGAACTCGATTCCGGCCCAGTCGCGCTTCAGCGCCTTTACATCTACTTCCACGACACCGCCTCGAAATCGCCGCTGCGCAGCGCACCCACCAGATCCTGCTCGTTTCGGATCTCGTTCGCGAAGCGGGTCGCACAACGGCCTACGTGGCTGACGATGTGCGCGTCGCTTCCCCCGATTCCCCCGTAGTCATAGCACTGGGCCAGCTCCATCGCCTGCTGGTCCTCGCGCTCGCGGCTTCCGCCGTTGAGGGTCTCGATGATCTTCACCCCGTCTACCGGTCCGTGCTCTTCTATGTGAGCGCACAGACCCACGCGCGTTCTGCCCGGATGACAGGGCACCGCGACCGCGCCACAGCGCTGCGCCGATTCGAGCACGAGCGATAGCGGTAGATCCACTCTCGAGAAATCGAATGCAGCGAGCAGATCTTCGTTGACCCCAAAAACCAGTACGTGCCCGTAGTCGGTCTCGACTTCGCTGCCCTTCAGGATGGCTACGCCGAACTCGTCTTCGAGCTTGCGGTAGTCGGCCTCGTCGTCGAATAGGCGGTGTTCGGTGAGCGCGAAACCATCGATCGGCAGTTCGCGCTTGCGAATCCACTGACAGTAGTTCTCGACCTTCGCCCGCCCATCGTCTGACTTGATCGAGTGGTTGTGTAGATCGAGGATCATGCAGGGCGAAACCTAGGGACGGCCAGACCGTTCTCGCTCGGAGCGAAGTCCACCTGCACCGGCATGCCGATGCGCACCGTCTCGGGATCGCACGCCACGATGTTCGTGAGGAGCCGCGGACCTTCTTCGAGTTCGACGTAGGCCAGAACGTAGGGACAGGCTTCCCGGAAAGGCGGTGCCTGGTTCTGGCGGGTAACCGTGAACGTGTGTACCTGCCCGCGTCCGCTCGCCACGAAGTGTTCGATCGAATCTGAAAAACACGACACGCAGAGGGCGCGCGGGCGGTGCTGGATCGTTCCGCACTCCCTGCAGCGCTGCAATACGACCTCACCACGCGCAGCACCTTCCCAGTACGCGCGGGTTTCCTCGTCGAAGGTCGGCTGCGGGTGTCGAATTTCCTTGGCCATCAATCTCTCGGGGTGTTTGACTTCCTTGGCCATCAATCTCTCGCCAGGATCAGCGTCGCACCACTGTGCGCAACGCCGAGTGTTCCGCCAGTTCCGTGAACCAACGCCGTTCGAGCTCCAGCGACCTGCCGTTCGGCGCATTCGTCGCGCAATTGATGGACGGCTTCGATCACCAGGAAGATGCCACGCATTCCCGGATGGTTCGAAGAAAGACCGCCACCGTCGGGGTTGATCGGCAACTCCCCGCCCAGTCCGATGCGTCCGCCCTCGACGAAGGAACCGCCCTCCCCGCGCTTGCAGAAGCCCAGGTTTTCGAGTGTGACCAGCACCGTGATCGTGAAACTGTCGTAGATCGTGCACAGGTCGATGTCATCGTGGGTGACACCCGACATGCGAAAAGCCTGCTCGCTCGACTGGTTCGCCGCGATCTTCAGGAGATCGGGTCGGGCGATCTCAGGATGACACACCGCTTCGCCACAACCTTCGATCCGCACTACGGGCTTTGCGAGATCGCGAGCGCGCTCGGTGCTGGTCACGACGACTGCCCCCCCGCCATCGCTGATGATGCAGCAGTCCAGCAAGTGCAACGGATCCGAAATCATCCGACTGTCCAGGACGTCCTGTACATCGATCGGCGCGCGCATCTTGGCGGCCGGATTCAGCCCGGCGTGCCTGCGCATCGTGACCGCGATCTCTGCGAGTTGTTCCGAAGTGGTCCCGTACTCGTGCATATGGCGTTGTGCGATCAACGCGTAGCTTCCGACGGTCGTCAATCCGTAAGGAGAAACGAAAGAGGCCGAGGCATCGCGGCCGCCCCCCAGGCCAGTTCCGATCGCGAGTCGATTCGAAGCAGCCGTGCTCCCGTACAGAACGAGCGCGACATCGCACAAGCCCGCGTGAATCGCAGCCGCGGCGTGAGTCACGTGTGAGACGAAGGAGGAACCTCCGATATTGGTTCCGTCCAGGTAACGGGGCTTGAGATTCAGGTACTCGGCCAGCGATACGATCCCCATCGCGCCCATCGACATACTGGCTGCAAACAGGCCATCGACATCGGAAAGATCCAGTCCACAGTCCGCGAGTGCGCCTCGGGCGCTCTCGGCCATGATCTGAAATTCGCTCTTGTCCGGCGCCCAGCGCGTGGGGTGCTCGTGAACACCCGCAATCGCAATCTGTCCCCGTAAACTCATGACTGAAGCTCCGAAAGAAAGCCGCTAACCCCATCGACCAGTGCAGCAGGCTGCTCGTGGAGCAACGCGTGCCCCGCCTTCGGAATCTCCAATTTCTTCGCTCCGGAAATCCTCTCGGCCAGCAGGACCGAATCCTGTTTCGACGTGTCTTGCGCGTCTTCTCCCCACACGATCAACACGGGCAGATCGAGTCCGCCCAGATCCGCAGACCCATCCCAGTCCTTGCACGCCAGCAGGTCGCCATACGCGACGCGCGGATCGGTCTTGACCGACTCCATGAAACAAGCCCGCATGATCTCGGGACCCGTAGCAGGCGAATAGATCGAGCGATCGAACTGTCGCTGCGCCTTCCCTTCGGTGATACGCCGCAATCCCTCGATGCGATCGTCCGGAATATCGAAGCGAGCCGCTCCAGCGCTGAGCACGAGAGCTCGAACCGAGGCGGGTGAAGAAAGCGCGTACTGCAATGCGACGGCGGCCCCCATCCCGTGACCGAGCAGCACGGGTCGTTCGAGCCCAAGCACTGAGCAGAACTCGCCGAGGAACTCCGCCATGCGCGCGATCGAACCAAGACTGTCGAGTTCCCCGGAACGCGAGTGCCCAGGGAAGTCGAAGGCAAACGGGCTATGAGCGCCCTCGAGCCCATCGAGCAATCCGCGAAACTCCGCTCCATTGCCTCCGATATCGTGCAGACAGACCACTGTCTCACCGGCTTGCGTATCCGGAACCACCCCGGGGAGAGTGGTCGTTCCGGAGTGGTGGACGAAGGTCGCAACTCCGTCTATGGAGAAGTACTTGTTGGGCACGCTGAGCAGGGTACTTTGGCGCTGATTCACGTGTCAATTTGGGAGGGGTGAAGGTGTCTAGCGAACTCGCGATCCACGGCGGCCATTCAGTCCGAACCCGAGCCTGGCCGCGCTGGCCGGAATTCGGGGCTGAAGAGCGGGAAGCGCTGACGCGTGTGCTCGATTCGGGCAACTGGGGTGGCTTTCCCAGCCCGAACACCGAGGCTCGGGCTTTCTCGGGCGAGTTCTCGCAGTACATCGGCACCCAGTACGCGGTGCCTTGTGCGAACGGAACATTTTCGCTTTCGCTCGCTCTGCAGGCGGCGCGCATCCAGCCGGGCGCCGAGGTCATTACCACTGCGTATACTTTCGTGGGAACGGCCGGGGGCATCATCGGTGCGGGAGCCGTCCCCGTGTTCGTCGATATCGACCCCGACACCTACTGTATAGATTGCGATCAGGTCGAGGCTGCGATTGGACCGCGAACCGAAGCCCTGATGCCGGTGCATCTGGCCTGCTCGATGGCCGATATGGATCGCCTCTCAGACCTCGCCCAGCGGCGCGGCTTGTTGCTCGTCGAAGACTGCGCGCACTCCCACGGCGCGCAATGGCGCGGGCGCGGCGCGGGTTCGATTGGCGACCTGGGTTCGTTTTCGATGCAATCGTCGAAACTCTTGACTGCGGGGGAAGGTGGAGCCGTAACGACGAACGACGAAGTGCTGGCGCAACGTGTGAATTCGCTGGTGAACTGTGGGCGAAAGGAAGTCGGATACGACGGGTTTCCCGAGCAGATGCTCGGCTACAACTTGCGCATGACCGAATGGCAGGCGGCCGCTCTTCGTTGTCAACTTGTGCGTCTACCGAATCAGCATCGACGAAGGCAGAGAGGCGTCGAGCAGCTGGAAACAGCCCTTGCGGAAATCACAGGTCTGGAACCCTTGTTTCGCGATGAACGGATCACGCAGCGCACGGCCTATCAGTTCATCGTGCGCTACCAGGCGGATGCGTTTTCCGGCGTTCCCCGAGATCATCTGATCCATGCGTTGCGCGCGGAGGGCGTGCCGTGCTCGGGTCAGTTCTACGCGCCACTGAATGAAGACCCGTTGTTGGCTGCGGACACGCGAACCAATCCACTGACGCGAGCGGGCATCGACTTCTCGGGATTGAGCTTCCCGCGCGCGAGACACGCCGCCTACGAGGAGTCGATCTGGCTTCCGCATGAACTCTTCCTGGGCGATGAGTCGGATGTCGGCGACATCGCAGAGGCCTTCGCGAAGCTGTCCCGAAACGCGGCCCGGTTGCGCGAGCAGCCGCCCGCGGGCGCGCCCAGTCGTCGCTGATCGCGCTGCAGTGGTCGCTGATCGCGCTGCAGTGGTCGCTGATCGCACTGCAGTCGTCCGGTTTTCTGCTTCTTTCCTTACTCGGCGCGAATCAGCAGGCAATCAGGACAGCGCAGCGCGTCGAGTCCCAGGACCAGGGCGGCCTTGCTCGAGAGCCGGAACTCCGCCACATCCCCGGTCTGTAGCGGCCACTTCTCGGGATCGTTGTCCGACAGGATGACTGCTGGGCCTCGCGTGATCTCGACCTCGATGGTGTCGCGCGGATCGAGAACCGCCCACTCGACGGGGTTGACCGAGTTCATGATTGCCAGGCCCAGACCGTGGCGGAAGGTTCCGCGGGTAATCGAACGAAAGTACGCCGTGGAACCAAAGGGCGTTGCGACCACCAGACCGTCTCCGATGATCTCGTCGTCCACATAGGCCTGCCCGTTGACCGACAGAAGGAAACGCACGGCCGAAGCCGGATTATCCATGTGCAACCCGACCTCGTTCATCGCGAGTTTTCGTCGACCGGCGATTTCGCCTTCTACCTTGGCGTGCCGGGACTCCACCAGCTCGCCAGCCGAGAGGCGCTTCAGGATCGTGCGCGTTTCGTGCCGCTTGCACTTGCGACACACCTCCGAGTTGCGGATCGGAACCTTGGGAACTCCGGGCAGAAGGCGCTCAGCACCTACCAGGGTGCCGTCGCCTCCGTGCGAAATCACGACTTCGGGGTCCTGGCTGACTTCTTCCAGGTCGAAACGGGAGAGCAGCTTGCGCAGCCCATCGAGATCGTTGCCAATCAGGCTGACTCTCATTCCCAATGCCCCTGTCAGTGTCCCTCGAAGGCCGGCCGACGCTTCTCGAGAAAAGCGCGCACACCTTCGCGGTAATCATCACTGTCATAACAGGCGCGCACGGCAGCCGCGATCGCCCCCATATCTCTTTCGGCCTTCTCGTGGGCGAGTTCGCGGGCTGCGATCTTGACCCCGCGCAGCGTGAGCGGCGCGTTCGCAGCAATCCGACCGGCGGTCTCGGCAACGAAGTCTTCGAGTTCGGCTTTGGGCTTCACCGCGTTGACCAGTCCCATGTGCAGAGCCTCGCTGGCATCGTACTGGCGGGCTGTGAACAGGATCTCCTTCGCGGCCGAGGAACCGACGAGTAGCGTCAGAGGCTCCAGCAACGCGCTCGAATACCCCAGTCCGAGGCGACCCGCAGGAATCGCGAAACGCGCATCGTCTGCCACGTAACGCAGATCCGCCGACAAGGCGATTGCCATGCCCCCGCCCACGCAGAAGCCGTGAATCAATCCGATCACTGGCTTCTCGATCCCGAGAAGCGCGGCGAAGGCGAGTCCGCTCACGCGGTCGTAGTCGGCGGCTCCGTCTCCGCCCGCACGGCGTTGTTCGAACTCCGAGATATCGGCACCCGAAACGAAGGAGACATCGCCGGCTCCGCGCAGGACGACGGCCCGCACCTCGGAATCGTCGGCAACCGAAGCCACCGCAGCCGGAATCTCCTGCCACATCTGCGCCGAGATGGCGTTTCGCCGCTCGGGATGATCGAAGACGATCGTCCCCACGTGCCCGGCCTTTTCTGCGTAAACGCGTCCACCCATCGAATCGGATTGTAACAAGCCGGTCGGCTCAGTCCCGTTTGACCCTCGAGATGGCGGAGGCCGCCAGCCAGGCATCGCGCCCATCGGCCAGACCGACCCGGGTCCAGCCCTGTCGGCGTTCCAGTACCTGCACCTCGACCCCGGCCGGTAGAGGGCGTGAAAAACGCGTGGGTGCATTGATCGAATCCGCCGCGCGAGCCACCACTTCCGGTGTGGTGACCACGGCCTCGTCGGGCCGGGACGAGAAGCGGTCGAAGGCCAGTGAAACGATGACGGCTAGCCAGAAAAGTGCCGGGATCCAGCCCAGGTTGCGCAGCCAGGGACGGCGCCAGAAGACCGCTCCGGCGAAGAGCAGGCAGGCGGCGCCGAACGCCCACGCGGCGAAGCCGGTGCGTTCCCCGGGCGACAGGGCGCGATGCCAGAAGAAGAAGGTGTCGAGAACACCGGCCGGCTGCGGATGTGGGACCCAGGAGGGCAGTAGCGTTCGAGCGTGTTCGAGATTCTGGCGGGCGACGCGATGGTCGGGATCGATCTGCAGGGCGCGACGATACGCCAGCACGGCCGGTCCCAGGCGTTCTCCGAGTAGTGCGGAATTCCCGCGGTTCGCATAGAGGTCTGCGTTCTCGACTCCGTCATCGATGACCGCCGCAAAGTTCCTTTCGGCGCGCCGAAAGGACTCCAGGCGCAGGTCCCGATCGCCTTCTTCCAAACCCTGAGCGTATGCTTCGAGCGCGCGAGACAGACGCTCTTCAGCGGTCTGCGCACCGACCGCTGAAGAGCAGAGCAGAAACACGAGCATTATCGAAACACGTACACCTATCATTTCGCCGCCTCGGCGAGTTCTCTCGCGAGTTCCAGCGCACGTGTGTGAAAGGAGTCATCCAGTGCTGCGTCTCCGCCTCCATCGGGCGCGTAGATCACGGCCTCGCACTCTGCCAGGAAGGCTTCGAGTTCCGCCGACGGCACTCCGTTGCTGGCGCGGCGCATCGCGCGCAGCGATTCCGCAATCGTCGCTGTGGCGGTCGAACGAGCACCGCCCGAGGCGCTGCGAATCGCCTGAAGAGATTCGCGCAGGACTCTCGCGCGCCGCACGAGCTCGGGATCCGCGTCTCGCCTCCTTCGCCCCACAAACGCAAGCCCCACCAACACGAATGAGCCCAAGTACAGGGCCGTCTGCGCTACAGGCGGCAAGCCGACCTGATTTCGTGCGCGCAGGAGTCGCGCGTGGTCCGTCACGATCGCGAGATCTGCTCCCGTGAAATGCAGCGAAACTTGCGCCGCACTCGAAGCTTCTTCATCGGATGGCGTGTCGGCCGGGAGTTCACTCCCGCCCACCACGTCTTCAGCGGTGATCGTGTTCGCCTCGCGCACCGACAGGGCAATCGGTCGGGAAACGACCGTTTCGAACGCCCCGGTCTGGGGATCGAAGAACGAGTACGAGAGCGCGGGAATCTCTCGCACGGCCGAATCTACGACGCGCACCTGGACGCGGAACGTCTTGTTCGCTGCATCTATCTTGCCCGCGCTTTCCCCCGAGGGGAGTCGGAATTCCCTTTCGGACAGACCGGCATTCGCCAGGTTCGGCAGACCGGCCGCTTCGAGATTGCCGCCGCCGCGCAGCACCAGAGTCAAGGTAATCGGGTCGCCCGCCTGAACCACACTGCGATCGGCACTGACATCGAGACTGAAACCCACTCCGACGGCGCCGGCGAAGCTCGGAGGTCGACCCGCCATGGGAACGGGTTTGACCACGAGTCGTATTGGACGCCCATCTGCGCGCACGGTGCGCGTCGACCCGGGCTTTCGACTGCCCAGGATTCCTCGCCGCCACGACGTAACCTCCTTGACCACGGCGCGTGCGGGCTCCATGGCATATTCTCCGGCCCGCAGAGGTACGAGTGTGCGTTCGGCCGAGAAGATGATGAAATCGCGATCGCGAATCTTGCGCTGAGCCCGGCTGGCTTTGAGATTGACCGGACCCGAAGGCGTCACGACCTCGAGTCTCGAGTCGTCCTGACCGAGTTCCTCGTCGACGAACTGAAATGCATCCGTCAATTGAAACAGAGGCACGCTCACCGTGTAGTTCGCGATGTTCTTGCGCATGCGCCAGGCAATCGCCCAGTGGATCCGCGCGGGAACGCGTTCTCCCGGGTAGATCGCGCGCTGCGGAAGCTCCAGGTGAATCATGACTTCATCGCTGATGGGAACTTCGCGGAGTTCGATCTCTGCGACCCCGGTCCGCGCGGTGGTGCCGTCCTGCTCGACCTCGAAGGGACCGATCTTGTAGGTCCCGGGTTCACTGGCCGTGAAGCGATAGCGAAATATCAATCGCACAGAGCGGGTCTGGGTCATGCGACCGTTGATCACAGAAACCGACGTCGAGACGTTCGGCGCGTAACCGAATTGCGTGAGCGCCGCACCCGCAGGTGTTGCCACCTTGACCTTCGGCCTCGGATCTTCCTCGAACTGCTCCGCGACCAGCGAGATCTCGATCGGCACCCCAACGAAATACTCTCTTCGCGGAATCTCGAAATAGGCCTTCTGAGCTGCCGCGGGTGCCGAAGCAGCGAGCACGAGAAGAAACGCGAGAGCGATCTGGACGCGGCGCATCACCAGTCCTTCTCCACCGTATCGTAGCCGGCCCTGCGGCGCTGCTCGCGCTGCTCTCGGCGCTCGGCCTCGCGATCCCTGACCGATTGCAGGAGCTGACCGGGATCGGCGGGAGACTCTTCGGGCTCACCGGCCTCGGGCTCACTGGCGTTCTGCTCTTGCTCGCCCTCTCCTTGCTCTTGTTCCTGCTGCTCTTGCTGTTCTTGCGAGGGCGGTTGCAAGAGAGCCAGCGCCTGCAGGAGACCTTGCAGGGCCTGATCCTGTTGCTCGCGTGCAGGATCCAGTTCGGGCGGCGCCAATCCCAACTTGGCCTTTGCATCGCCCATCGCCGTGCTCGACTCCAGCACGAGTTCAGCGGCGCGTCGCAACCGATCTGCTTCACCCTGAGCTTCGGCGTCGGGTCCAAGTGCGGCGGCGCCGGGGTCGACGAGCGCCTCGGGATCCTGTCGAGACTGCTCCTCGAGGGCCGTGGCGATTTCGTCGGCGCGCTTCGCGAGAGTTTCCTGGCGGGGAAGCAGCGGCTCGACCTGCGGCGGCGAGTTGGGGTCGACCCCCAGAGCTGCGATTTCCTCCGTCTCATCGTTCAGCCGTTGCTGGCTCTCCGCGGTCTCGCGCAGATGCTCGACCACAGAGAAGAAGATCCGGCGAAGAGCCTCCAGGCTCTCGACCGCGCGTTCGTTCTGCTCACGCAGACCCGCGACGTCGGGTGCCTGCGGACGGGACGCGTTCGGGTCGGGTAGCTGGTCGTGGATGCGGTGCATCGCATCGTCGGCGAGAGCCAGGATCGACCTGGCGAGTTCGAGTTGCTTGCTCCGGTCTTCGTTCGCCAGATCGTCAGCCGTCTTCTGCGCGTCTGCTTCGATCTGTTCATCGATCAGAGCGCCCATGTGATCGGCGCGTTCCAGATTCTTCCCCTGTGCACTTCTCAACACGGGATAGAACTCCGCGAGCTGTTCTCGAGAAAAATCCCGCTCCGGGGAGAGAACCGCCCCTATGCGCCTCTGACCGCCGTGGGCTACATCGATCAAGCCGCGAATATCCAGGAAGCGCTCGCGCGCTTCGATCAATGCCATGATTGCCACACTCTGCTCGCTCGCGGCCGCCTCCGTATCCAAAACCTCAAACGCTGTGTCGGCGCGCTCGAAGGCCAACCCGCCCTGGTCGATCAGCGGCTCCGCTTCTTTCAAGCTCTTCAGAAAACGCTCGGCCTCGGGATCGGGTTCCTGCTGGGTCCGAGCTTCCACGCTCGGTATTCCCGCAGACAGGCGAGAGTGCAGCTCGCGAGTGCGCAAGCCCACTCCCTGCTGAGACTCCAGGAGGTACCTCTGGGTGAGCCAGGCCGGTGTCTCGCGGGGCGCGGACGGGTCCTCACTCAGACCGGTCGCCGATTGCAGGGACAGCAGTGTCTGGGTGTACGCGGCCAGCTCCGCGGCATCGCGTATCACAGCGTCGAGTACGGCCAGGGGATCGTCCAGCTGGTCGCGAGCGCGCTTCAACTCGGTGAGTGCAGCGGCGCCCCTCCGGTAGGCCCGCTCCGCTCGTTTCTGTCGCAGCTCTCGCCGCGCCTGTCCCATGCGCTCGCGTCCGCGCAGAAGGTAGTGCATGAGCTGTTCGAGTTGAGCTAAACGAATTCCCTCTTCGGCCGCGAGTTCTTCCTGCGGCTTCTCGGCGAGTGCCGCACGCTCTTCATCCGCTCGATCGGCCAGTGCGTCTCCATCGGAGAGCGTCTGCCGTTGGGTTGCCGAGAGAGTGCGAAATGCACTGCGCAAAGCATCGCCCGAAACGAGTTCGGGGTCTGCCTGGGCGCGCTCGAGCAGTCCACGAAGCAGGCCTACGGTTTCACGCTGCGCGACGATGAGCGCGTCGAGCAGGTTTTCCAGTTTCTTGTCTTCGGGATCGCGTAGTGAATCGGCGAGTACGAGGACGCGCTTCAGTACGACCTCGAGACTCTTGCGCGCTTCAACATCTTCTGGTCGCAGGCGAACTGCATCGCGATACCAGTCAGCAGCTGTGTAGAGGCTGGTCAGAGCTTCCTGCGGTTTGCTTTCGAGCTGTGCATCGGCGCGCGCAGCGGCGACGTACCCCAGGGTGTAGGCCGCTCGATAGCGCAGTTCACCGTCGGTACCGGCGCGCGTGCGCGCTTCTTGAAGAGCAGATTCAGATTCGTCCAGCTCTCCACGATCCAGTTGTTCCAGCGCCCGGTTGTAGACCTCGCGCGGCTTTTGCGGTTCGGCTTCCATGGGACGCGGAGCGGCAAGCTCGGGAATACGACCGGGCGGCGCGTTCGGATCCGCCGGGATCTCTTGCGCGTTGACGGCCGGTGCGGAAAGGAGCAACCCGAGCACCAACAACAAAGGTGTAGAATCCAGCGCCCCACTCTTCGGGCCGGCTCGGGCGAAGCTCGAGGTTGCAAGTACGCTCGCCAGCAGACAGAGCAGACTTGCAAGCAGAGCCCATTGGAAACCTTCCTGTCGCACCGCGCGACCGCGATCGTCGATCCGGCCGCGTAGAAGTGCCTGAATATGGCGTTCGTAGATCGACTCCAGATCCAGGACGCCGGTTCCCGCGGGCACGTAGGCCCCGCCGGTCAGCAGCGCAATCTCGCGAAGAGTCTCGCCGTCGAGCCGCGAGATGACGTTTCGACCGTCGGAGTCGCGAACCAGGGTCTGCGCGCCGGTCTTGGGATCGGTGATCGGAATCGTAGAACCCGTTTCCGAGCCGAATCCGATCGCGATGATCGAGATGCCGCGCTCCCCGGCTTCGCGCGCGGCCTCCAGCGGGAAGGAATCCTGGTCTTCACCGTCGGTGATCAAGAGAATGCTGCGGGAAATATCGCCGCTGGCCCTGAAACCGGCGAGCGCCCGGCGAATCGGTTCTTCAAGACGCGTTCCCCCGCGCGAGACACTTGTGGGGCCGATACCGTCCAGAACGAGTCGCAGGAAACCGAAGTCGGGTGTCAGGGGTGCGACCACGCTCGCGCGACCGGCAAAGGCGATCAGCCCCACGTGGTCACCTTCCAGATAGGGAAGTAGATCGCGAATCTCGGCCTTCGCACGTTCGAGTCGGTTCGGCACCGCGTCTTCTGCGAGCATCGACCGGGAGACATCCAGGCAGATCATCAGTTCCGCGCTGTAGCGCGGTGTCGAGATGTACTGCACTCCCCATTGCGGTCGCATCAGCGCCAGGACGGCAAAGATCGCAGCGAGCGTCAGCAGACAAGCGCGCACCAGACGCTGTCCCAGCAACGCGCGTGTCACGAGTCTGGACTGCAGAAGTGGTGAAAGCAGGCGATCGAGTGCGCTGCCCGCGCGTCGCTCCAACCAGAACAGCAGGAGACCGAAAGCCAGGACGGCCCAGATCGCGTGGATCCAATGCGCTTCGGCGAACTGGAAGTCGCTCACGGAAGTCTCCGGAACACGGTTCCACCGGATAGGCCGGAGAGTGCCAGAAAGATCAGGCCGGCGAGTGTGAATGCGCCGTAGTACTCGGTGTATTGCAGGTAGCGAACCTCGCTGATCTCACTGCGTTCGAGCTGATCGATCTCCTGGTAGACCTGCTGCAATGCCTCAGCCGAATCGGCGTGGAAGTAGCGTCCACCCGTCTTTTCGGCGATGGCCTTCAGCGTCTTCTCATCGAGTTCGACGTACATACGCTGCAGGTGGACACGGCCATCGGGTCCCTGGACGGGTACGGGCGCGCGTCCCGTACGACCGGCGCCAATGGCATAGACACGAATATCGTGCGCAGCTGCTAGTTGTGCCGCCTGCAGTGGTTCGATTGCGCCGGAATTATTGACTCCATCGGTCAAGAGGATGATCAGTTTGGAAGGAACGTCCTCGAGTCGGCGAAGACGCTCGACGGCGAGCGCCAGCCCCTCGCCGACGGCGGTTCCATCGTCTCCGCGGGCGCGTGCGATATCGAGCTCGTCCAGAATCGCCAGAAGATTCAGATGGTCGAGGGTAAGCGGACAGAGTGCATCCGCATAACGCGCGAACGCGACCAGACCCAGCAGGTCATCGGCGCGACCCAGCAGGTCTTCGCCCCCGGCCACGAATTCTCGGACGATATTCTTGACCACATCGAGTCGGCTCAGACTGAGATCGCCCTCGACGAAATCCCGCGCCTCCATCGATCCAGACTGGTCGACGACCAGCGCAATCGCGATCCCCTCGCGGTGCACGGTAGTCGTCGCGTCGCCAGTTCTCGGTCCCGCGAGCGCAATCGCCAGGAGGAGCGCGGAAAGGCTGAGGAGCAGAGCCGGGGTGAATGAGAGTCTGGCGCGCCAGGAAATGGGCGAGCGATCCGCAATCTCGAGGCTCGAGTAGGTGACCGAGGAATTCACACCGGCGGCCAGCACGTAGACCAGCGGTGCAAGCACGACGGCGAGCAGGAAAAGCGGATCCCGAAGCTCCCAACTAGCCATGCGCGGGCTCCGGACCGAGAAGTGAAACGGGCTCTTCCCGTTCCTCGACGTCCCGAGTGGCTTCCAGCACGTTTCTCACCGATTCGAGTGCGGCATCCATCTCGGCCGTTCCGGGCTGGTGGCGCGCGAATTTCACCAGATCGGCCTGCTCGAGGAAATCCCGCAGAAGCGCCTGCAACTCTGGCGTCAGATCGGGCGACGTGCGCGCCACTTCGAAAAACTCCTCGGTCGTCAGCTCGGGTGAGCGGAGTTCAAATCGGTTTTCCAGGTAGGTGCGCACGAGATCAGACAACTCGACATAGAAGGCCTGGACCGCAGCGAGGTCTTCGGGGCGTCCTTCGGCGAGCAAGGCGAGCAGACGCGCGTCGGCGATTTCCCAGGCGGTTCGCTGAAGAGCAAATGCGCGTCGTCGCTGCAGTATGCGCAGCCCGAAAAACACCGCCGCGAGTAGAAGCACGAGAATCCCGACGACCAGGCCCCAGACTCCCGAGACGGCGCGGTCCAGAGGCTCGAGCCGACCCGGGGGCGAAGGCAGTTTGGCAACGGCATCGGTGGGCAGAACGGAAGCGACCTCAAAATCCAATCGCTCCGTCAATATCTCGTAGGCGTCCTCCCCTTCTGGAGCCGGAGTTTTTCCCTGACGACGATCGACGAACTCGACCAGCAATGGGGAAACCCTGTGCTTGCCCGACATCGGCGAAGCCAGCGTGTAGGTCTGTACCGCGCGCGTGCGACCGTCCGGATCGACCGATTCGCTCTGCGAAAAATCGATCACTCGAAAACGATCCAAGGCTTCCCCGAACTCCGGCATCAAGAGTTCGACCGCTTCCTCGGCCAATACCTCGATTTTCAGACTCAGCTCGTCGCCGATCACGGGCTGAGACGGAGAGAGCCCGACCGTAACCGTGACTGGCCCCCGTTGGCTGGTCCTGGCCAGTGGTGCGCCGGGTTGTGGCGATTGCGAAGACAGGGGCTCATCGGGCTCCGGAGTCTGCGCGGAAAGTGGCCCAGCGAAGGCCAGCAGACAGACGGTTGCCATCCGAACGACGCTCGCAGACTTCATCGGCGTATCCTGCGCTCGCGCATGCGGAAGAAACGCACCAGGGGATCGACGACGGAACCGGCTGCATCAATGTGAATGAAGTCGATCCCGGAGCGACGCAGGCGAAACTCGAGTCCTTCGACGCGTTCCCGAGCCCGCTTTTCGAACTCGCGGCGAAATCCGCTCGACGCCGTGTCGTAGACGCGCGCACGGCCGGTCTCTGCATCAGCCAGAGCCACGAGACCGACTCCGGGAAGTTCCAGTTCGCGCGGATCCGTCACAAGAACCGCGATCACGTCGTGTTTTCGATTCGCAGTACGCAGGGCCTCTTCGTAGTTCTCGTCAAAGAAATCACTGACCACGAAACACACCGTCTTGCGCGAGGTCACCGAAAGCAGGAATTGCAGCGCATTGGCGATCTCGGTGGCTTCTCGCGCTTTGCGAAGGCGTCGCCCCCGAGCGAACCAGGAGCGCGGGCCCGATCCGGGCTGGGGCGTTTTCTCGTTCGCCTCATCGAGACCGTGTGCGAGAACCTCGCGTACGACGCGCAGAGCGTGGCGTTGACCTTTGCGCGGTGGGATGAACTGTTCAATGTCTCCGTGGAACAGGGTCAAGCCCACTTTATCGTCATTGCGCGTCGCGGAGAACGCCAGTAACGCGCACAACTCCGCAGCGGCTTCGCGCTTGGAACGACCCGCCGAGCCGAAATCCTGGGATGCGGAGACATCGGCCATCAGCATGAGCGTGAGCTGCCGTTCCTCGACATAGCGTTTCACGTAGGGCTCACCCATACGCGCCGTCACCTTCCAGTCGATAATGCGCACATCATCGCCGGGGACGTAGGGACGCACTTCGTCGAACTCCAGACCGCGTCCCTTGAACACGGATTCGTACTCACCTGCCAACACGTCCGCCACCTGGCGGCCCGTTCGCACCTGGATCTCTCGGACGCGCTGGATGATCTCGCGGGCCAGCATTACGGGACGACTCAGGGAACGAGTACGTTGTCGAGCACGAGCGAGAGCAGATCGTCGGAGCTCTTGCCTTCGGCTTCGGCCTCGTAGGTCGGTATGATCCGATGTCGCAGCACGTCGTGAGCCAGAGACTTCACATCGTGTGGCGTGACGTAGTTGCGGTTGTTGAGGAAGGCCTGGGCCTTTGCCGCCTTCATCAACCAGATGGATGCGCGCGGGCTGGCGCCTACCTCGATCATGTCTTCGAGTTCCGGGATGCCCGCGGCTGCCGGGTCGCGCGTAGCATGTACGACGTCGACGATGTAGTCACGCACCTTGTCGTCCACAAAGACCTGGTCGACGAAGGCGCGTGCCGCAAGAATATCATCGGGATGCATCACGGTCTGGACACTGGGTTCGGGCTGACCACCCGCCATGCGGTCCATGATCTTGCGTTCCTCGTCCTTGCTCGGATAGCCGACTCTTACTTTCAGCATGAACCGATCGACCTGCGCTTCAGGAAGAGGATAGGTGCCTTCCTGTTCGATCGGGTTCTGCGTGGCGAGCACGAGAAATGGCTCGTGCAGCGGATATGTTTCCCGACCAATCGTTCCCTGCCTCTCCTGCATCGCTTCGAGCAGGGCAGCCTGGACCTTGGCGGGCGCTCGATTGATCTCGTCGGCGAGAATCAGATTGGAGAAGATCGGCCCCTTCTTGACGCTGTAGGTGGCTTCCTTGGGGTTGAAGATCTCCGTGCCGATGATGTCGGCCGGCAGCATGTCGGGGGTGAACTGGATGCGCGAGAAACCGGTATCGATTGCTTGCGCAAGGCATTTCACCGCAAGAGTCTTGGCGAGCCCCGGAACGCCCTCGAGCAGGACGTGTCCACCGGTCAAGAGCCCCGTCAACAGGCGCGCGATCATGGTCTCCTGACCGACCAGGACCTTGCCGACCTCGCTGGTCAGCAGCTGAAAAGCCTGCACGTGACGCGCAGACTGATCCGACGATTCAACCTCCGAAGACTCCAACTCAGACCTCCTCTACTCGCAGCACCCACCCCAAAGGAGATCCCGGTGGTCGCAAGGGCGTCGGATTGTAGGAGGAGGAGGTGTGACGATCCAGTCCGGCGACCGAGAAGCGGCCAGACACCCGGATTCTGGCCCCTTTCGCGCCTATTCACCGGCCCGGTTCCGGGCTTGCATCGAAGCGCTTCGCTGAAGATCGTTTCGAGCTGGCCAGTAGCTAGGGAACCTCTGCACAGGGAGGCTGCGGCTGCGAAGCGCGATGCATCCGCCTGCGCTGCGTCGCGCGATCCTCTGCAGATCTACGGATCTGCGATCGGATCACGCTTCTTGCTCAGGCGGCGACTCCCGCTTCTCGCTCGAATCCTCCCTGTGCGGAGATTCCCTAGGTGTCGGTATGCCGCTGATTTCCGATGATTTCACGGGGTCCGACGGAGCCCGTCTGCTGGCGGGCTTCCACGAGTTCCCGTTCGAGCGCATGGAGGCGGCGGTTCTGCTCGGCGACTCGCGCGAGTGCCCCCTCCAGATCCTTGGCCTTGTCATCGGTGCGCTGCTCAGCAGCCAGCACCGCGTCCGAGAGCTGGCGAACGGCGTCGAACACTCGGCCGGTCTCGTCCCGGACCTCGGTCGGAAAGCGGACGTCGGTCTTGCCCGTCGCCACGGCCTCGGCAATCAGACCGACTTCGTGGAGTGGAGCGACGACACTTCGGGCCATGAGCGCCCACCCGATCAGGCTGAACATCGTCCCAAAACCCACGAGCAGGAGCATTCCGGCTCTGCTGGCCGCCACACCGCGCTGGGATTCGGTCAGTGCTTCGCCGGTATGGGCCCGGATGTCCGCAGCCAGACTGGCGAGTTCGAGATCAAATGTGGCCGCGCCCGGACTGAGGCCGGCTGCGTGGGCAACCGCCACGGAGATGGCCCCCTCGTCAACCTCCGAAAAGATGACGGAGGCCTTTTCGGAGAACGCGCGTTGCTCAACGCCGAGGTCGAGCAGGCGATCACTGAGCAGAGAGAGTTTCTTGCGCTCTTCCGCCGGAAGGGGGCGTAGCATCGCAGCCTGAATCTCGCCCTCGCCCTTCTGGATCAAGCCTTCTACCGCGGCACCCAGGCTTTCGAACCGCTGGCGAGCGGTTCCGTACCTGGCTTCTTGCGACGGTCCGTGACCCCGCCCGGTTGCAGCACTCATGGCGCGTTCGAACTCGAGGATCTGACGAAGCTGTCCTGCGGCGACACGATTCAGTGTGCCACTGGTTTCGTTCAGTGTCGTAACCTGTGCCGATACGAACTGGACATCCTTGCTCAACTGCGCCATTCGCGAAAGTGCATAGGTTCCGACGGTAACGAGAACAAATGCGAATATGCTTGCCAGTCCGAAGATCTTTCTGCTGATCGTCACCAGTTCCCCTCCATGAACACGCAGGTAATTGGCAGCCAACCCGCAAATTCCGTTGCTTTCGTGATCGTCCGTTCTGATGAAAATGCTGAGCAATCCGTGCGCAGGATCGATTTCACTGACGCCTTTTCCCGGGTTTCGGCGGTATTGACGAGAATGATTCAAGAGCCTGTCACTCCGGCCCGATGCGGACTGGAGCGAAAACCCGAAGTGGATGGTCATGTCCGAAACGCCCACAGTGCTGCTGATCGATGACGGTGAGTTGAGAGAAGCCCGCGATCTGCTCGACGATCTCGAGGTGGAATACCAGCACATCCAGGGGTCGAAGCACAGAGGCCTGCTACCCGATCCAGACAAGCTTCTGATCACGACATCACGACTCGCTATCGCACTTCAGTGTCGGCGCACGGCGGGAGGTGACGAAGATCGGGCGACCTGGATCGCGTTTCTGCACGGGGACTCTCGGACGCAGCGTCAGGTCCTGGAACGCGCTGGGTTCGACTTCATGGTGCGCCAACCCGTCCACCCCGCAGCCTTGCGTCTCTTGCTAGTTCGAGCCCTGTATCGAGGGCCCGAGAGCCGACGCGCAGGACGCGTCGCCTTCGGCTACGAAGTGAGCATGAAGCTCAAGCTTCGCAATCACAAAGCGACTTTGACTGATCTTTCTCCAGGCGGTTGCCGCCTGCTTTCTTCGAAGGTTCTGGAGCGCAGCCAAAAGCTCGTTGTTCGCATCCCTGCCGAAGTCGCGGGCGGGAAAAGACTGGAACTTCCGGGCACGGTTGCCCGTTGCGGCCAGGGCGAAGGAGAGGGAGGTTCCGAGGGCCAGAGTGCCTACGGCATTCGCTTTGCCCGACTCAGCTGCGAGTCACGTGATCGACTACGCGATCTCCTGCTCGCGCACGCCACCGGACCGGCCGTCCTGCCCGAATCGGTTCCACAGGCTGGCAAACGCAAGGAAAAGCCAGCGGCCCCTCACAGCGAGTCCCGCGAACATCCCCGCAAGCACTTCAATGAAAAGATGACGGCGATCGGCGGCAACTCTCGCGCGGAGACGTACCATGTACTCCTGGGGCGCGACGTTTCCATGGGCGGAATGCGAATCGAACGCGATCCCTCGTTGAAAATCGGCGACGAGCTTCGCCTGGCCGTCCAGCCGCAGGGATCTTCCGAGTCCATTTTGCTCGAAGCTCAGGTGATTCGCGACGACGGCACCTCTGGCCTGGCGCTGCGCTTCGAGTGGCTCGACCCAGAAACCGAGCCTAACCTGCGCGAATTGGTCGACGAGTTACCGTCGATCGAATCATTGCACGCTGAGGCTGGCAAACCCGCGCGGGTACTCACGCGAATGCTATCGACTTTCCGCAGAAACTGATCGACTGCCAGAGATCGAAGCGTCGACTACCAGAGCTTGAAGCGTCTGGGCCCCTGATTCCGGTCGCGTGCATTCGCCATCCGGGATCGAATTTTCTCACGGATGCGCTTGCGGTGCACTTCAATTCGTTTGTCGCGAGTGACCCGGCCCTGCGTGTACCAGGGACGTTCTTCCTCTCGATCGCGAGCCCGACAGAACTCGTCGTAGCCCGCGAGTTCAATCCGAAGCTCCTGCTCTACCAGTTCGATCATGATCGCGTCGTCCAGAAATCCCAGTCCGGGAATGTCGTCGGGAATCAGATCGTCCGGATTGGTGAAATAGCCGACCGCGGCCAGGATCTTCGATTTGCTCGATTTCGGCAGGCTCCATCCGGTATCCTGGGTCATGAGCACGATCGTCTCGAGGCGATCGAGACGATCGAGCACGTAAGCCGGTGGCTTCATCGCTCGAGCTTTTTCGATCATCTCGAAAGCGCCCGACACGATATCGGCTTCGTCCTGCTCGTTGGCAGCTACGACTGCCCTCTTCATGATTCGTCGGAAATGCGCGAGATCGCGCTCTCCGAGCTTGAAAGTGACCTTGAGAGGATCCGACATACCGACGAGGATAACGGATTTGGCAACGCTCTTCCGGGCAGAATTTCCGGAGACAAACGCAATCGGAAAACCCGCTCCACACTTGTCCTGACTCGGGCTATATTCCTATCCCTCGGTCATCCTCACGAGCGTCGGAGAGAGGCTCACATCTGGAGCGGATATGAAGCAGTTGATTCGGGTACTGGGTTCCCTGGTCTTCTGGAGTTTCCTCGTCGCGAGTTCCGTCGCCCTGTTCCCGTTTGCGGTCGCGATCTGGGCACTCACTCTCGCATTCGATCGGCACCTGCGAATCCTCCATCAGTTCACGTGCTTCTGGGCCTCCCTGTACACCTGGCTGAATCCGATCTGGCCGGTGAAAGTCGAAGGTCGAAACAAGATCCGTCGCGACACGGCCTATGTAATCGTCGTCAACCATCAGTCCCTGCTCGACATCCTGGTATTGTTCCGGCTCTTCGTGCACTTCAAGTGGGTGTCGAAGATCGAGAACTTCCGCGTGCCCTTCATCGGCTGGAATATGTCGATGAACCGCTACATCAAGCTCGTGCGCGGCGATCGCGAGAGCATCATCCAGATGATCGCAGAGAGCCAAAGGACTCTGGAATCGGGAAGCTCGATCATGATGTTCCCGGAGGGAACGCGTTCTTCCGATGGACGAATCCGGGCGTTCAAACCTGGTGCTTTCGAACTGGCCAAACGCACGCGCTCGCCCATCTTGCCGATCATTCTAGACGGTAGCGCGCGCGCACTGCCAAAGCGCGGTTTCGTCCTGCAGGGACGGCACCCGATCAGCGTGCGCGTATTGGACGAGGTTTCTCCAGAGCAGTTCGAAGACGAGAGCGTCGAAGACCTGACCCTTCGCCTCCACGATCTGATCGCGAGCCACCTCGAGCCCGACCTTCCTCGAGAGAGAAAGATCGCCTGATCGGTTGCGACCACCCTGGATCGAGACGCTCGATTGGATTTGCCGCAGCCGGCCAGGATCTCGACGACAGAAACGGAAGCGAGTCAGGTGACTTCGTTCGGTTTCAGAACGCTATTCTCGTGCAGCCACTCGATCGAGTCACGCATATGGTCTCGTTCACCGGAGAGGAAGCGCGAAACGGCCTGTCGAAGACGCGGTTCGCGCAGGAAGTGCAGACTGTACGTGGGTTGACCATCGAATCCGCGGGTTTGTTTGTACTCTCCGCCGGCTCCGGGTTCAAAACGTTTCAGTCCGTGCCTGATGCAGTGTTCGACGGCTGCGTAGTAGCAGACATTGAAGTGCAGATAGCGGACATCCTGGCGGGTCCCCCAGTAGCGCCCGTAGAGCGCATCCCCTTTCTGCACATTCGTCGTACCGGCAATGATCTGGCCCTTCTGCCGCGCGACGATGAAACACAGGCGATGCCGGGAGCGCTCGATCAAGAGCTCGAATAGCTTGCGATTCAGATACTGGCGGCCCCACATGCGCGTATTTACCGTCGAGCAATAGAACTCGTACATGGGATCGATCAGATCCGGCGTGATCTCGTCGCCGGTAAGGGCTTCGATCTCGATACCTTCTTCTACCATTCCCCGACGCTCGCGCTTGATCTGATTGCGGCGCTTGCTGCGAAAGCGACTCAGGTACTCATTGAAATCCGCATAGCCTTCGTTCAACCAGTGATACTGAACACCGATCCGAAGCTCGAAGCCGAGACGCTCCAGGGGTTCGACCTCCTCGGGTGCGCAGAACAGGACATGCACACCCGAAAGATCATTGTCCTCACACAGGCCGAGCAGCGCATGACCGAGCTGACTCACCCAGTGCGTTCGATCCTGATCCGATGCGACCAGAAAGCGAGTCCCTCCAACGGGGGTGAAGGGAATCCCGACCAGCAGCTTCGGGTAGTAGGAAATTCCTGCGCGTTCAGCGGCATCCGCCCAGTTCCAATCGAAGACGAACTCACCTTCACTATGGGACTTCAGGTAGAGAGGACAGGCCGCCACCACCCGACCATTCTCGCGCGCGACCAGTGGCCGGGCGCTCCAGCCGCTGGTGTCGCCCACGCAATCGGCCTGCTCGAGCGAAGCCAGGAAATCCCACTCCAGAAAGGGGGACTGATCGCCCACCAGGGCGTTCCAGTCATCTTTTGGGACCTCGGCGACCCCGTTCAGCAGCTCGATTTCCGCCATTCGAAGACAGTGTACCCGTCCGGAGAAAGGTTGTATTTGCCTCGATAGACCGATCGACGCTTCCTCCGGTTCAGTTATCCTCTGGGCTGTGGCGGACAAACCAAAAAATCCGGGTGGCGGCCGGCCCGGGCTGGACGGAGAGCGCGAAGGCGGGCTGGCGACGGAAGAACGCCAGAAGGCCAAGCGGCCTGCGCGTTTCAAGGTGATCCTGTACAACGACAACTACACGCCGATGGAGTTCGTGGTGGCATTGCTAGAACAGGTTTTCAGCAAGGGCCCCGCGGAGGCGACACAGCTCATGCTTCAGATTCACCAGGCGGGAATGGGTATTGCCGGTGTCTACGTCCTGGAAGTCGCCGAGACGAAGGTGGCACGGGTTCACGAACTTGCAGAGGAGCGAGGCTATCCATTGCGGGCCGGAGCGGAACAGGAATGAGTCGAATCACGCGAGAGTTGCAACTGACCCTACAGGCGGCCATGCGCGAGGCCATTTCTCGACGCCACGAATACCTGACCGTGGAGCACTTGCTGTACGCGTTGCTCCACGATGAGCGTGGGGCCGAGGTTCTGCGCCACAGCGGCGCGAATCTGAAGCGATTGAAAGGCGGCCTGGAGCACTTCCTGGAAGAGGAAATCGAGGCCGCACCGGGTGAGGGTCCGGTCGAAACCCTACAGACTCTGGCCTTTCATCGCGTGATCCAGTCCGCGGTTTCCCACGCCGAGAATGCTGAACGCGAAGAAGTCGAAGCCGGGGATATGGTTGCGGCCATTTTCCAGGAACCCGAGGCGCATGCGGTGCAACTCCTGCGAGAGCAGGGCGTGACCCGCTTCGACGTCCTCAAGTACATCTCACACGGTATTTCTAAACTGCCCGACGATCGCGGGATGAACGGATCGGGCGGGGACCCGGATCGAACCCCGGCCGAGATGGACGATGAGGAGGGTGAGGTCTCCGATCCCCTGACCGCGTTCGCGTCCAACCTGACCGAACTCGCAAAAGAAGGAAAACTCGATCCACTGATCGGGCGACGCGACGAGATCGATCGCGCCATTCACATACTTGCCCGACGGCGCAAGAACAATCCGATTTTCGTCGGAGAATCGGGAGTAGGCAAGACGGCTCTGGCCGAGGGTCTGGCGCAGAAGATCGTTTCCGGTGAGGTACCCCGCGATCTGAAGGGCGCTGAGATCTTCGCACTCGACCTGGGTTCGATGCTCGCGGGAACGAAGTATCGCGGAGATTTCGAGGCTCGCTTCAAAGCGCTCGTAGCGGCGGTCAAGGAGCGCGACAACCCGGTCGTGTTCATCGATGAGATCCACACGATTCTGGGCGCGGGGGCCGCTCAGGGCGCGACCGTCGACGCCTCGAATATGCTCAAGCCACTGCTGCAAAATGGCGAGCTGCGCTGCATGGGCTCGACCACCTATCAGGAATACCGCCATTTCGAAAAGGACCGGGCGCTGGCGCGGCGCTTCCAGAAGATCGAAGTCCACGAACCGTCGAACGACGAGGCCGTGAAGATTCTCCAGGGGCTCGCGCCGAAATACGAAGAACACCACGGCGTGCACTACACGGTCCCCTCGCTCAAGGCGTGCGTAGAACTTTCCGCGAAACACTTGCAGGACCGCTTCCTGCCGGACAAGGCCATCGACGTGATGGATGAGGTGGGCGCGGCCGTTCGCCTGGGCAGCAAGGAACGACGCAAAAACATCAGCGTGAGAGACGTGGAGCTTCTGATCTCGCGCATGGCCAAGATTCCGCTACCGACGGCGTCGAGTTCGGATCGCGAGAACCTCGAGAACCTGGTACCCGATCTGAAGCGTGTGGTCTTCGGACAGGACGATGCGATCTCCACGGTCGTACGCGCGGTAAAACGCGCACGCGCGGGTCTGGGCGGAGCGGACCGCCCAGTAGGATCCTTCTTGTTCATGGGCCCCACCGGCGTGGGCAAGACCGAACTCGCCAAACAACTCGCCAAGACCCTGAACGTACAGTTCATGCGCTTCGATATGAGCGAATTCATGGAAAAGCACGCCGTCGCGCGCTTGATCGGTGCACCTCCGGGCTACGTGGGTTACGACCAGGGAGGCATCCTGGTCGACAGCGTGCGCCGCAACCCCTACGCGGTTCTGCTCCTCGACGAGATCGAAAAGGCCCACCCCGATCTCTTCGACATCCTGCTCCAGGTAATGGATCACGCCACACTGACCGACAATCACGGCCGCGAGGCCAGCTTCCGTCACGTAACGCTGATCATGACCAGCAACGTGGGGGCCCGGGGCATGACCGATCGTTCGATCGGCTTCGGTGACGAGTCGCGAAGCGATGGTCACAAGGACGTGGAACGACTCTTCAGCCCCGAGTTCCGCAACCGTCTCGACGAGGTCGTCACATTCAAGCAGCTGACGCCCGAGATCATGAGGCGAGTCGTAGACAAGTTCGTGGTCGAAGTCGAGAAACAACTCGAGGAAAAGAAGATCAAGATCGAGCTCGGAGAATCCGCCCGCATCTGGCTGGCCGACAAGGGCTTCGACAAACTATTTGGTGCGCGCCCACTGGCGCGGGTGATCCAGAGCGCACTCAAGGACAAGCTGGCCGACGAAATCCTTTTCGGGAAACTCGCCAAGGGCGGAAAGGTCGGAGTAGACGTGGCCGACGGCGAGTTGGTCTTCGTATACGAAGCAAACTGACCCGGGTACGGACCCGGGGTTTGCTCCCCATGGCCGATGCGGGAGAGCGGCTGTCTCTCTGTCCTGTTCTGTCACTCGAGTGCCGCACGTGTCGCGAACGGTCCGCCAAACGCCGGATAAATCTCGAACCGACGGCACACTTCCACGACGAACGGGCGAGCATACTCTCACCTGGCCCGTCGAGGAACGCGCGACCATGCAGATCAATCCGCCAGAAGAAGCGCCCGCAGTCGGATCTGGGAATAGCTTCGGACCGGAACGAAACCTGCTCGCCCGCGCCACCTGGGGCCGAGGCGAATGGTTCGTGCGCTGCAGCGGTGAGCTTCTGGCGATTCAGCTCGGCCCGCCGCGCAGCATGCGTCTACGCGGTGCGCCGTACCCGATCCTCACACTGGAGCCCAGCGAGATCAGTCTGGTGCGCAAGGGAATCGAAGTACTGGCACTGCCCGATGGCGACGGCAGCTTCGTGCGCGGTTCCATGGTCTATCTCGATCTTCACCTGCGCCACAGCCGCACCGAGGGCCTGATCGAAACACTCCGCAAACTCGGGCCCTGCAACCCAGCACGCGATACCGTTCAGGTCCTGGGTCCGGGTCTGATTCGGCTCATCTGGCAGGGGCCGTACCACCGGATGTCACCGTCGGCCGACAGGGCCATCGACCTGATCCGCTCTGCGGCAGGGGTACGGCCCGAGACGCAACCCAGACCGGTCGACTGGCAGGACCTCTCGGAAGAAGAGTTGAGCGAGTACCTCCTGCAGCTTCAAGACGCGGGACACTACGACGAGGCAACCGATATCCTGCGCAAGCGCAACGCGCGCGAGCACGGTGGACCTACGGAATACGTCCACCGTCCTACCGCTAGTGCCTGAGGCTAGTGCCTGAGGCCGGCGAACTCAGGGATCTGAATCGGGTTCGCGCGCCCGGACCCGCTGCTCGAAACGGCGGTTCGCCGCCCTGAGTGCCTCCTCGGCCTCGATCCCGCTGGCCGTGGCCCGGCGGACGATCGCCAGCAATCCGTCCCCGACCTGCTCGTCGCTGATCTCGCCGGGCCCAGCCTCTCGTGTCCAGCTCTGCTCGTGAGGAGCATCGTCGACACCGGCCCGGGCTGCGCGACGCAGTAGTTTGCCGGCCCGTAAGAGAGCCGGTAGAGCCAGCGGTACGTCGTCCAGAACACCGGGCTCGCGACCTTCCCGGGCCGCCCTGCCCGCCCGCTCGACGGCCTTGAGCTCGTCCCAGTTCGCCTTCAGGTCTCCCGATGATTCGACGGTCGCGTCCGAAAACACGTGTGGATGGCGTCGGACCAGCTTTTCGCAGATCGCATCCACCACGTCGTCAAAAGCGAAGTTTCCGGCTTCGCGAGCCATCTGCGCGTGGTAGACGACTTGCAGGAGCAGATCCCCGAGCTCGTCCCGCAACGCCGACCGGTCGCGCCGGGCGATTGCGTCCTCCACCTCGTAGGCCTCTTCGATCGTGTAGGGAGCGATCGTCTCGAAGGTCTGCTCCCGATCCCAGGGACAGCCGTCATCCGGGTCTCGCAGCCGCTCCATGATGCGCAGAAGGTCATCGATCCTGTTCACGCTGCGATCCTAGCAGGACGCGCTTTTGAACGCGGATGAAGGAGTGAGGTAAGATCGGCCGCACCCCCAGTGGATCCGTGTCCGAAGGAGAAACCGTGTCGAATCAACCTCTTGAGTTCCAGGCCGACTTCACGCTGCGCGCGCAGATCCAGGCGCGCGCGGAACACCCGGAAGCATCGGGCAAGATTTTCCTGAGCCAGCACGAGCGAAGCTGGACCTATCTGCAGTTCCGCGATGAATCGACGCGCATGGCGCACTTTCTGTTGCGCCGGCTAGGAGCCATCGACGACAAGCGTCCGGGGCATGTGGCGATGATGCTCGAGAACCATCTCGAACTCACGTCCCTGTACGGCGGCTGTGGCATCGCGGGGCTGACCCTGTTCGGTATCAATACGGGACTGCGGGGTGAGACGCTCGCCGGTGTGATCAACCAGTCGCGCTCGCGCATCCTGGTCGTCGACGAACGATTCCTGCCCGAGGTCGAGCGCGTGAAGTCCGAACTTCGGGATATTCCCAAGGAGAACATCCTGGTACTGCGCACCGGGTCTGAATCGATCCCGGTCGGGGCCGATCTTCTGGCCTGCCTGGCTGACGAAGTCGCTCCGGCGGGCAAGAGCCTGGATTACCCGGACGCCAACCCGCAACCCGATACCAATCTCATGGTGATCTACACCTCGGGAACTACGGGACTTCCCAAGGGCATCAACAACAACCACTTCAAACTCTGCGCAACTGGCATTGGTATCTCGTCGAATACGGAGATCGGCCGCAACGATGTGGGCTACGCCTGCATGCCGCTATTCCACTCCAATTCGATGTTCGTAGGCCTGATGCCCGCGTTCTGGGTCGGTGGCAGCATGGGCCTGCGAGAGCGCTTCAGTGCGAGCAATTTCCTGCCCGACATCCTGAAGTACGGCTGCACGTACTGGAACTACGTGGGTGAGCCGGTGCACTACGTACTGGCCTCACTCGAGAGTCAGTACGACGGAGACTTCGCCCGCATCGAGCGCGAGGTGGGCCAGAATCCGCAGAACAAACTGCGCTTCGCGATCGGCAACGGCGCCTCGCCACCCGATATCGATCGGTTCATCGACTGGCTGGGTCTGGAAGACATGTACGAGCTGTACGGATCGACGGAAGCCGCCATCAGCACATTCCGCCGCAAGGGCGACCCACGAGGCAGCGTGGGCGAGGTCACCGACCCCGCGGTCAAGATCCTGAACGAGAAGAGCGAAGAGTGCCCCCCAGCCGTTCTCGATGGCGACGGAAAGATCAGCAACTACGAAGACGCCGTGGGCGAGATCTGCCGACAGGCTGAAGAGACAGGTCTCTTCCAGGGGTACTTCGACAACGAGAGCGCCAGTAGTTCAAAGTTCCGCGACGGCATCTACCATTCGGGCGACCTGGGTCATATGCTGATCCAGAACGACAAGCGCTACCTGTACTTCGACGGGCGCACCGATGACTGGATCCGCAAGGACGGTGAGAACTTCTCTGCGCTTCAGGTTGCACGCCTGATCTCCGAACACCCCGATATTCCTCTCGCAGCCGCCTATGGCGTACCCTGCATGGTCTCCGATGAACTCGTGATGGCCGCGATCAAGATGCGCGACGGCGCAGAGTTCGACCCACAGAGCCTGTTCGATTTCTGTGAAAAGCAGATCGGCGGCGGAAGCATGGACCGCAAGTGGTTTCCGGACTTCGTGCGCATAGTCGACGACTTCCAGTACACCGGCACTCAGAAGATCCTTGTGCGCCATCTCAAAGCGACGCACTACGATCGCCGACGTCTCGCCGACGAAACGATCTTCTGGCGCGAACGAGGTGACAAGAATTACAGACTCCTGACGACCGAGGACTACGAGCGCCTGCACAAGGACTTCGAAGCCGCCGAGCGTGCGGAACTACTCGATCGTTAGGGCTCCAGAGGTATTCGGCTGATCAGTTTCGCGCGCGGACGCGCGTGAACCCGAGCACTCCGGTCACGACCTTTCCGAGCGTCTTCTCGGACCAGGCGGTGACCTTCCGGATCGCCTCGAGTGCATCCCCTTGACCCGACCAGTGCGAATTGACGATGTCGGGATGCACGCGATTGATGACTCGCGAGAGCGCGGCCGCGACCACCACCAAGTCGTCGATCAAGCCAATCGGTCCGAGAATGATCTCGGGCATGAGTTCGATCGGCGAGAGCACATAGGCGACGCCGAGCACCGCGATCATCTTCGAACCCATCGGGACGCGATCGTCCCGGGCAAGCCGGACCAGAAGAATGAACATATCCGGCAGCAAGAGCAGGAGGTCGCGTACACCCGTCCCTTCTCCGGGTACTGGCCGGACGACGAGAGCGCGCAGACGATCGTAGAAGCGTCTCTCTCGCGCGCGCAGGTCGATCTCCAGACGGGTTTCGCTCACGCGCTACAAGATAGCGTTCCCGAGCCGGTCAACGAACACCCAGACCCAGATTCCGGGTCCAGTGTCCTCTGCGGAAGGCCCAGGTGATCCAGCCCGCACGGATCAGATGATCGAAGAGCAGAGGCACCCACACCCAGAAGACATCCAGTTCAAAGATGCGTGCGGCCGCAAACGCCAGCGGAACCCGAAACATCCAGTTCCCGGCGACCGCAGCCCACAGTGGCGTCATGGTGTCACCCGCCCCGCGCAATGCACCACCGAGCGTGAAATGCAGGCCAAGAAAAGGCTGAGCGAGCGCCAGTACGAGCATGAAGGGCTCGATGGCGGCGATCACTTGCGGGTCGTTGGTGAAAAGCCGCGCGAGTTGAACGCGCGTCAGGATGAACACCACCCCCATGATCGCGGAGATAAACAGTGCCAGGCGAGCACTGCGCCAGCCGGCCCGTACGGCAGTGCGCGGGTCGTGTGCGCCCAGCGCCTGACCGACCAGCGTCGAAGATGCGACCGAAAGCCCTACGCCGGGGATCCAGGAAAAGCTGAGCGCGCGAACCCCGACGGTGTAGGCCGCGATCGCGACCGGCCCGTAATCTCCGAGGATCCAGAAATAGGTCATGAGTGCGAGGTTCATACCCAGGCGCTCTCCGAGTGCCGGGAGGGCCAGTCGCAGGGTTTCGGGCAGCATGGCGGGAATCCCGGCGAAGTCTGCCCTGCGTAGGCGAACCGCACTCCCGACCTCTTCGGTCGCTCGTCGGCTCACGTACACGAATGCCACGATCGCAAAGACCTGCGACGCGACCGTCGCAAGCCCCGCGCCCACCAGTTCCATGCGGGGAAGACCAAATGCACCGAAGATCAACAGTCCGTTCAGCACGAGTTTGATGCCCGTAACCCACATCGCGATGCGCAACGGAGTCCGGGTGTTCTTGGCGGCGCGGAAACCGCTCTCGTACATCAACGCGATGGCCAGGATGGTCGTGGACCCGATCGTCAGACGAAAATAGGGAACCGCGATCTCGGCGATCTCGGGAGTCGCGTTGAGCAGAAGCAGAAGCTCGCGGGGAAAGACCAGAACGATCGCCGTGATCACCGCCGAGGCCACGAACGCGAGTGCAATCGAGGTCGCCAGTGCCTGACGGGCGCGGGCCGGATCTCCGGCTCCGATCGAGCGCGCCATCTGGGCCACGCAGGCGATGCCCAGAGCCAGTAGACAGGACTGCGCCAGATGAAAGAACTGGGCTGCATACCCGACCGCAGCCAGCGACTCGGTTCCCAGACGTCCGAGCATGGCGATATCGACCAGGCTCACGAAGCTCGCCAGTAGCTGCGAAACCACTGCGGGCCACGCGAGTTGCAGGATGTCGCGGTCGGCGCGGCGCCGCCGTTCCGTGCGCGAAAGCTGACCGGCCGCGGCGGCCACGGTCGCCGAAGGGATCGATCCCGAGACTTCGGGATCGTCTAGACGGTCCGTGCTCCTCAGAAGGTCGGTGCTTCGCAGAGGGTCTGTACTTCGCGGTTCGTCGCTCAAGGGCGTCCTGGGTTGAAGTGGATTTGATTGGTTAGAGAAACGGAAAAGGGCTCCGGGTTGCGCACCCCGGAGCCCTTGGCATCGGCGAGTCTAGGAGGCAGGTCGAGCCCCGCCGAATGCCTTTCTGACTAGAAGCTGGCCTTGCGATACATGGTGACGACCGCAGCACCGCCGAGGCCCAGGTTGTGCTGAAGCGCAACCTTTGCACCGTCGACCTGACGCTTCTCGGCCTCTCCGCGCAACTGCCAATTGAGTTCGGCGCATTGTGCGAGACCGGTTGCTCCCAGGGGATGTCCCTTGGAGATCAGTCCGCCGGACGGATTCACGACGACTTTCCCACCGTAGGTATTGGCGCCCGAGTCGACGAACTCGCCACCCTTGCCCTCGGGGCAAAGGCCCAGTCCTTCATAGGTGATCATCTCGTTGCACGAGAAGCAGTCGTGGAGTTCCACGACATCGACGTTTTCCGGTCCGAGACCGGACTGCTCGTACACCTTCTGGCCCGCAGCCTTGGTCATATCGGAACCGACGAGCTTGATCATGCTCTTCTCGAATGAGCTGGGATAATCGGTCGTCATGGCCATGCCGAGGATCTCGACCGCCTTGTCTTGCAGATTGTGCTTCTTCACGAAGTCCTCACTGCACAGGATTGCAGCACCGGAGCCGTCCGAAGTCGGGCAGCACTGCAGCTTGGTCAGCGGTCCGTAGACCGTCGGCGAATCGAGGATGTCCTGTAGGGAGTACTCGTCCTGGAACTGCGAGTACGGGTTGTTGACGGAGTGCTTGTGGTTCTTCCAGCCGATTTTCGCGAATTGCTCCGGCTTGGTGCCGTACTTCTCCATGTGCTCGATGCCGGCATTGCCGAACATCTGCGGAGCTGCGGGCGCCTTTGCAAAGCCTCTCTCATCGACCATGGCCTTGAAGTGCTTGTCCATGGGCGTCGTGCGATCGGTGTACTTGATGCCCAGTGAACCCTTTTCCATCTTCTCGAAACCCAGGGCCATGGTGCACTCGGCCAGTCCGCCTTCGACGAGTTGCTTCGCCATGAACAGCGCGGTCGATCCCGTCGAGCAGTTGTTATTCACGTTGTAGATCGGAATTCCGCTGTGTCCGAGTTCGTAAAACGCGCGCTCACCCGCCGTCGAATCGCCGTAGCAATAACCGACTGCAGCCTGCTCGATCGCCTCGAAAGGAACACCGGCGTCTGCGAGGGCGTTCTGTCCCGCTTCTCGCGCCATGTCCGGATAGTCCCATTCACGACCTCCGGGCTTTTCGAACTTGGTCATCCCCACACCGACTACGAATACTTTTCGTCCCATTGATTCGATCCCCTTATGCTCTCAGCTTGATCGCTGCGTTGGAAATGACCGGCGCTTCGCGTTCCTTCGACACTGCGCTGATCAGGATTCGGTCGTCTTCCTTCCACATGGAAGTGACGATGGTCTCACCCGGGAATACGACGCCCGCAAAACGCGCGCTATAGCCCGCAACCTTGTCCACGTCTCCGCCAAGAGCTTCGTCGACGACGGCCTTGCAGACGATTCCGTACGAGCACAGCCCGTGCAGGATCGGCGTGTCGAAGCCGCCTAGCTTCGCGAAGTCCGGATCTGCGTGTAGCGGATTCTTGTCGCCCGACAGGCGATAGAGCAGCGCCTGATGGCTCACCGTGGGGCTCTCGACGATGGCGTCGGGTGCCCGATCGGGTGCGATATTGCCGGCCTTCGGACCCGACTCGCCGCCGAAGCCGCCTTCCCCGCGCGCGAAAATCGAGAAGCGGTTGGTGAAGAGCGGATCGCCGCCCTCCTCCGAAGTCTGCATCTCGATCACGACCAGCGCGGCCTTTCCCTTGTCGTAGATACCGGCGATCTTGCCCTTCGACACGATGTTCGCCGAAGTCGGCAGCGGTCGATGAATCTCGATCTCCTGCTCGCCATGCAAGACCAACGCGAAGTTGATATCGATACCGGGCACGGCACCCATCTGTCCGATGGCGCCGAATACCGGAGTGACGCAGAAGGTCGGAAGCACCTTCAGGTTCTTCTCGTAGGTGTACTCGAGTTCCTTGGAATCGAGCGGCTTGCCCGCACCCGCGCCAAGCCCGAGGTGGTACAGAATCACGTCATCTGCGCTCCAGGAAGACTTGCTCTCCGGAAGCGTCGCGCCCTGTGCTTTTTCGAGGTCGATCGGCATATTCGCCTCCTAGCTCGCCAGAGTTTTCATGAGGATGCTCATCTCGTCACCGATGCTCTTCGGAACGATATAACCGTCGTCGTTCATGATCTCGTCCAGGTTGTCGCGGATATCTTCGAGCGATACGGACTTGTCCTTGCCCGCGTACCAACCCGGTGCCAGACCGACGAAGACGCGCGCGAAACGGCCACCACCAACAGAGATCACTTCGTGCGTGAGCTGACAGTCTTCAGAAACCAGGTAGCAGGAAAGCGGTGTCACCAGCGAAGGATCGAGCGCATCGGCTGCGGGTCCGAGCAAACTCTCGGTCAGGCGCGTCTTGGCGATGGGCGCGATCACGTTCGACTTGATTTCGTACTTCGCACCTTCAACGGCAAGGACGTTGGACAGTCCCACGAGTCCCATCTTCGCGGCTCCATAGTTCGACTGGCCGAAGTTGCCGAAGATTCCAGCGGCCGAGGCCGTGAACAGGAAGCGTCCGTAGCCCTGTTCCTTCATGACGCGGAAAGCGGGCTGGGAAACATAAAAGGCGCCCTTCAGATGCACGTCGATGACGGCTTCGAGGTCTTTCGGCTCGAGCTTGATGAAGGTCTTGTCGCGCAGGATGCCCGCATTGTTGATGACGATGTCGACTTTGCCAAAGTTGTCGATCGCGCTCTTGATGATGGCCTCGCCGCCTTCGGGGGTCGCCACTGAATCGTAGTTCGCGACTGCGGCCCCACCGGCGTCAATGATCGTCTTGACGGTTTCGTCGGCCATGGAGCTGCCACCGCCCGTGCCGTCTGCGCTGCCACCCAGATCGTTGACGACGACGCTTGCTCCGCGTCGACCGAGTTCGAGTGCGTAGGTTTTTCCAAGACCGCCCCCGGCACCTGTGATGACGGCGACGCGATCCTCAAATCGGATTTCACTCATGAATTGCTCCTTTGTTTCGTGTTCAATGAAATCGGTTCGTGCAAGACGGTCGACACCATGTGCTTCCAGAGCTCGAACAAGCGCAGTCGCTCGGTGTCGTCGTCCCGCAGGATGCGTTGCAAGGCCATGCCGCGCATCACGTAGAAAGTGAGTTCGAGAACGTCTTCGATCTGGTGCTCGCCCTCCGGCCTTTGACCGGCAAATTCCCGAAAGAGCTGAGCCATGTTTCGACCGACTCGGCGTTCCACGGAATACAGGTTCGCGTGCAACTCCGGATCCGTTCGCGCCGCGACCCAGAGTTCGAGGGCGGCGTGAAACAGGGGGCCGGAAAAACTCGCCCAGACCAGATCGAGCGCCGTTCCCAGCGTTTCATTCCCATCGGCGAGTCGCTCCCGCTGCGCGCGGATCTCGTCTCCCCGTTTTGCGGCGAGGTGCGTGACCGCGCAGATCACCAGATCCGATTTCGTGGGAAAGTGATGCAGTTGCGCCCCGCGCGACAGACCTGCGCGTTCGCACACCGCGGTCGTCGTGGTACGCGCGTACCCGGCGTCGATCAACGACTCAATGGTCGCGTCGAGCAGGCGCTCGCGCGTCTCTGCGCTGCGCTCCTCCTGGGTGCGCCGCGCTCGCGGCTGGGGGGTCGAGGTAGACAAGGGTCCTCCGGGACAAGCCCTGGTGGCTCCCGGGATTTCCCGGCGACGCGATCAGACTAGCCCAGGCAGAAACATACAGTCAATACTGAACGTAACCATGGAACTCCCGACAAGAAGCGTAAGCGGTTGATTTTCAAAGGTTTTCAAGCCTGCGACAGGCTTCGGCCAGTTCGGCATCAGTCTTTCCGAAGCAGAAACGGGCCAGAGAGTCCCCGGCCGAGCCCCGGAAGAAGGCGCTGCCCGGGACCGCGGCCACACCGGCCTCCTTCAACAGGTACATCGCGCGCTCGTCGCTGGTCTGGCCGGGCAGACGCGAGATATCGGCCAGCGTGAAGTACGAACCCTGGGGTCGAAACGGATGAAGACCCGCGCGCTCCAATGCGGCGCAGAGAATGTCCCGCTTCTCGGCGAACTCCGTACCGATCCCGGTGTAGTAGTCCCGAGGGAGCTGCTCGAGTCCCGCAGCCGCACCCAACTGGAGTGGAGACGGCGGACACACATAGACCAGATCGTTCAGATTGCCGAACGCGCTGGCGAAGCGGCGGTCGGCGGCGACCCAGCCGATCCGCCAGCCGGTGATCGCGAAGGTCTTGGACAGCGCATTGATCGTGATCGTTCGCTCGCGCAGTCCGGGGAGCGAGGCGGGGCTGATGTGTTGGCGGCCGTCGAACATGAAATGTTCGTAGACTTCATCGGTGAACAGGAACAGATCGTGCTCTTGCGCGATCTCTCCCAGCGCGACCAGCTCCGATCGGCTGATGACCTTGCCCGACGGGTTCACCGGCGTGTTGATGATGATCGCGCGGGTGCGCTCGGTGATCGCAGCTTCCAACTCGTCTAGAGGAATATCCCAGTCAGGCGGCTTCAGTTGCACGAAGCGAGGTGTGATCCCGAGGGCTTCGAGAGTGTTCGTGTGGTAGCCGTAGTAAGGCTCGAACACCACGACCTCGTCTCCGCGCTCCAGCAGCCCCAGCGCAGCGACGTAGAATGCTCCTGTCGCACCGGAGGTCACGACGATCTCACCTTCGGGGTCGTAGTCCAGCCCGTTGTCGCGCTTCATCTTTGCGGCGAGCGCACGGCGCAGTTCTTCGTGCCCGTCGTAGCGCGAATAGGTATTCGCACCGGCTTCGATCGCATCCCGAGCCGCGCGCCGTACCTCCTCGGGAACCGGTGTATCGCAAACGCCCTGAGCCAGATTCACGCCTCCGAGTCGCGCACACTCCACAGTCATGCTGCGAATCGGTGAGGTTCGCGATCCGCGGGCCAACCGGCTGAGCTCCAATGCCATGAGATCTCCCGTCGCGAAAAGGCGCGACCGGCCCAGTGTCGCACGACGCCTCCAGAGACGTCGACTTGCGCGGAAACCCCCGAGTGGGTGTGTCGGACGCCAAAAACAGGAGAGAAACAGAAAGAAAGTCTACCGAACCTGGCGACTCGCAGAAGCCGACATCTTCAAGTCCATCGAGATGTTCTATGAAGAACCGAACCACGGGGTTCAACCGTCAAAGCGCTGCTGTGTGTGCAGGCGGCGTTTCCGGATCTGCTCACGCCGCTGCTCGACGCTGAAGTCGGGGGTGTCGTCGGGCAACTCCGCTCGCAGTTGATCGAGTTTCACGACGCGGGCGCTTGGCTGTTGAGTATCGTTCAATGCCGCGTCGAGACCCTGCCAACGCAGCATGATCAGACCGCGACGGTGCCTTTCCCTATCAAGCCAGTTCTGGATGCCGGGATCCCGCGCGGAGACGACGAAGTGGTAGCGACCGTCGCTCGACAGATACGCCTGGTCTGTCGTCAGGCTCGAGGTATGCGTTTCGTAATCGAAGCTCACGAACCAGAGATTGCCCAGTTCAATGCCCTGGTAATCCGCGTTCGAGGGATGAGTCGTGACGATCAGTGCCTCGTCCGGACCCAGCTCGAAACTGCCGAAGGCGGAGTACTGACCGACCAGTCCGCCCCGCGTCTCGCGAGCCTGCGAAACTTCGTTTCGCGGCATGAAGCGCCACGCTTTGCCCGCAAAATCGAGCCAGGTGGCCGTCCTGTCGAAGAGCGTGGTCGCGACGTCGCGCAATCGAAAGGCCATCTGTCGGGAGTCGAGTGCTGGCGCGGCTTCTCCTTCACTACCGATGCGCTCGATACGCAACCGGCCGGCCTGCTCGCGATCCCAGTCACCGTGACTGAAGCGTACGATCAGCGTCTCGGCGCCGTCCCCCACTCGCAACCAGTTCCTGCCTTGTCCGGGATCGTTGCGTCCGATGTAGATCTCGAAGCTTCCATTCCGGTCGATGGCCATGTCGCGTGCGTCGAGCATGCTCACATGGGTGCTGGTTCCGGCGCCTCGAACGCCGGGCTGACCAACCAGGAGTTGAAACACGAGCGACTTCGTCGTGCCACGCGTCCCTGTCACCCGATACTCTGCGTCGTCTCGAATCAGCGCGAGGTAGTACTTGTTGTCGGGGTTGTCGAGACCGCTCTTGGAAGTCCAGTCGACCGCGCGCATGAAGCGCGGCCGGTCGCGGTCCATGAGCCCGCCCGTCTTGATCGCGCCGACCAGCGCGTAGAGAACGCCTCGATAGGCTTCCGCACGCTCCTGGTCATCGCCGAAGAACTCGCTCGCCTGCATCAGTTGCAGAGCTTCGTCCTGCGCACGGATGAAGTCGCCCCACGCAGCCGAAAGATCATCGTCGAGTTCGGCGGAGGCACCTGCTTCGAAAGTCGGAGCGGGCGCGCTCAGGCGACCGAACAGGAACGCGACGACCGCGACCACAACTACAACCCCGATCGAGATGAGAGCAGTGCGAATACGCATGCGGGCATCCTACCCTGTTCACGCACTCTGGCCGAGGCGGGTGGTCAGGCCGAACATTACCGACCCGGAGAGGACCCACACCATCTAGTGTGCATCGAGCCCGGAACCCAGAGTTCCACCGGGTCGCGGGTCTTTTCTAGCTGCAACGCATTCTCAGGCTACACCCTCTAGAAACGGGGGCGCCAGTCCGCGTGGCGCTGGTACGCTGGGTGCGTTTCCTCTTGCACGCTATCGCGTTTGAACTGCTCGACGAGCCACTGAAACCACTCTGCCCAGGAGGGCTGGTCCTGTTCCTCGCGAACGTGCTCGGTCCAACCTTCCAGCTTTCGCCAGAGAACCAGGGCGATGCCTCCGGAAAGTTCGCGTGCCATCGATAGGGAAGCCATCTCTTTGAAAACGAGAAACGCGATGGTCTCATACGTAGTACAGATCATGACCGCCGCTCGCTGGTATTCCGGACCTTTCGAGCGAAGCTCGCTTCCGGATAGGCCGTCTGGAAGATCCCTGATCAGGTTGATCGCGTCGGCGAAGTCGGGATTTTGAAAGGATCGGGTCAGCTCCACGGTAACCGCGAGGCGGCGCTGGGCACGAAACTCTCGAATTTGAGCGATCGCGAAGACCGCGCCGCCGATGATCGTGATGGCGCCGAAGATCTCTGCAATATTGGCGAGCGTTTCCAGGTTGGCCACTTGGATCCCGAGTCATCCGACAGATAGGTCGTTCAATTTCGCCAGAGTATCACGGCCGCAGAACGAGGGAAGCGGTTCGCTGTCAGTCGGAAACGGCTTGTTGAGCGGAAACCTCGCACCCGAACCTGGCACCCGACGGAGAACTGTTACCCGAGCCGGGCGACCGCCACGACCGCGGCGGCGTTGGGAGTGGGGCGAAGCTGAGTAGTGCAACAATGAGGGCCAGAACTCCGAACGTGATGGAGTTCCGGAGGATGTTCAAGGGACACTCTTGAATTGAAGCCCTTTCACGATTTGGACGCATGCTAGGATGAAACCCTGACACTGGGTCGAGTTTGATCGGAAGGAGATCGTATGGGATCCGAGCCTAGGCTCTATGCGTTTCCGGGATCACTCTGCTCGCAAAAAGTCCGCCTGGCGCTGGCGGAAAAGCGCGTCTCCTACGAGAAACATTTCGTAGATATCGAGCTTCGACTGGTGAACTACGAACCATGGTACCTGCAGTTGAACCCGAAGGGAGTGGTTCCGACTCTGGTTCACGGTGACACGATCGTGACAGACTCCGCGCGCATCATTCGCTACATCGACGAAGCTTTCGAGGGTCCGGCTCTGATTCCGGAAGGAGCGTACGAGCGTGAGTGCATGGAGCAGTGGATCGAGCAGCAGGACCTCATCCATATGCGTGAACTGAGCTACGCGACCTTCGGTGGGGCGCTTGGTCTCCTCCTCCGGAGGGTCAGCCTGCCGTTACGGATGCGAAAGCTGCACCGATTGCGAAACAGGAATCCAGATCTTGCCGAGTTGTACGAGGCAAAAATCCAGGACGTCCACCGCTGGCGGGCGAGCCTGGCCAGCGTGCCAGAGATCAACGAGATTCGGAACCATCTGGCGGAGGTACTGCAGCGCGTCGAAGATCAACTCGAAAAGACCCGTTACCTGGCAGGGAATAGCTATTCGCTGGCGGACGTCGTCTGGACGTGTGTCCTCGCCCGTCTGACCATGTTGGGGCTCGCACCGTCGCTTTGGGGAGATGGCCAGGCACCCCATCTCAAAAACTACTACGAGCAACTCAGGTTGCGCCCGAGTTTCGATCTGGCCGATATCTGGGAAGTCACTCCCTCCCCGAGTGCTCAGCTAGCGATGTTGAGATCAGTGATTTCTGGCTCGCGAACAGACGGCCCTCCGACCTGATCGGCAAGCAGCGTGCGGTCGAGATGAAGCCGCGTTTCAGGAGCGCTCGAAGACCGCCAGGGTCTCGACGTGCTCCGTGTACGGGAATAGCGCGAACGCGTCGAGAGTGCGCAGGCGAAGCCGGCCCGAGTCGAGCCATTCAGTGGCTTCGCGCAGGAACGAGTCGAGGCCACAGCTCACGTAGACCAGCGTGGCCGGTGTCGACGTGCGGAGCCGCTCTGCGATGCGCGCGTCCAGGCCGCGGCGCGGCGGATCGACGATCACGCAGTCGGACTCCTCGACGGCGTCAAGAAAGTCGACCGCGTCGCCGGGCAGGACTCTCGCGCGGGCGCGCTCCGCTTCGGGGCGAGCGGCCAGGCCCAGTTCGAGCCCACGCAGGCCGTGTGCCGAGAGCTCGTTGAAGATGACCTGCTTGCTGCGCGCGAGAAGCCCCAGGCCGATCGCGCCGCTTCCGGCGTAGAGTTCGAGCACGCGCGCGGCATCGGGGACCGCCGCGCGTGCGCGTTGCACGAGCGACTCGAATAACTCGGGGTGGCTCTGGCCAAAGGCACCGGGAGGTGTCGAGACCTCCACACCGTCGATGGTCTCATTCAACGCCTCGGCACCGGCGACGTGCTGCCAGTGGGGTCCGAAGATCGCGTTATTCCGCTCGGGATTTCCGTTCCACCACAGGCCCTGCAGGCGCTCGCCAAGCTCGCTTCTGACCGCGTCGAGAAGGGGTGCGAGCGACTCGGGGCTCGTCGCGTTGCCGACCAGTACCAGCTGCACGCGGCCCGATACGCGCTCGACGACGATCTGCACGTAGCGCAACGCACCGCGATGAGGAAGGTCCGCGTACGGCGCAACGGCGCAGGCGCGGATCGCGGCGCGTAGCTGACGCGCGGCTTCGTTGATGCTCGGGTGGTGGATGCCGCAGCGCGGGATGTCGACGATGCGGTGCGTACCCGACTGGAAAATGCCGAGCTTCGGAGAATTCGCTCGCCCGCGCACGGCCAGGCGCGCGCGCGTCCGGAAACCCAGCGCCGCGGCCTCGGCCGGGATCGGGGCGGGAAGACCCGCGCGTGTGGCGAGTTCTGCGAGCCGCTCTTCGACTTGCGGGGCGATGCCCGGCTCGCCGTAGCGCGGGCAACCGGGACAGGGCGGACGATGCGAGCAGGGCTGGATCTGTGATCTCACAGCCCAACCCTATCGTCCACAGAGCTCATGCGCCGCATGCCGCCGTGTTCCAGGAGTTCGAAACGACGAACCTTCCTAGCAGCGCTGCAGGATTGGGCTCAGTCCGAGATCTGCGAAGCGTTCTCCCATCCTGATGTAGCCAGCCGGATTCGGATGCAAGTCATCGGGGAGATCACCGGCGTCCGCCTGGCCAAAGAGCTGCAGTCCGTCGAAGTACTGCAGAGCGTCATCGCCATCTGCCCGACGTCTCTCGACGATCTCGGAGATGATTTCTCGAATGCGAACCAGGGAGAGACATCCCACCCGGAGCGCGTCGTTGCCCTTGAAGGTTCGGAATTTGCCTCCTTCGTCGGAAATCGTGGGACCCGGGTTCTGCTCGGCGCTCGGACAGTGGATCGGCGAGGTCACGATGATCGGCGCGTCGGGCTGGCCCTCTCTGATCGTGTCCAGGAACCCGTGAAGGGCGGAGCCAAAGACACGCTCACGCATGGAATCCGCGTTCACGATGTTGATGCCCAGCTTGAGACTGATGATCTCCGCATCCGAATCTCGAATCGTCCTGGCTACGAATTGGTCCAGGTGACACTGTCCCGCCAATCCCAGATTCTGCAATGCGACGCCCGCCCGACGTGCGGCCACCGCGGGCCAGATCTCGCCGGGCTGTTCGGCCTCCATGCAGTGGCTTATCGAGCTTCCGTAGTGAACCCAGCGGGGCCTGGGATCGGCTTCGGCGGGAAAGATCGATGCGCCTGCTTCAATCTCGAAAGCGCGCAACTCCAAGAATGCATTGTGAGGCAGCCAGAGTTCATAGACCCCATCGGGAGACAGATCTTCGAACCAGACCGTATCCGCCTCGCCGCGCACGAGATCGAATTCTCCCGGCTTGCTCTGCTGCAGGACGATGGTATTGCCGCGGACCGAGGAGCCAGCGGTGAGTCGCCCGTCATCCTCGAGACTGAAGGTGATCGGTCGGCGCTCGTTGGGGAGGACTTGGATTGCCGTAGCGAGAAATGAGATGCCGATCCTGGTCGAGTCCGTCTTGAATCGCAGGCGAACACCGGAAGGCATGCGCACCATTACGTCGGTTTCGGTGGATAGCTGAGCTCGCGTCCAGGCGGGCAATCGACGGGGGCTGAGCCCATCGCCGCGATAGTCGAAATCCAATGCACCGTGCGCCGCGACGGTCTCGGGAATCAAATCTACCAATGGGATCGACTGCATGATCTTAGTTTGCAAGCGCACTCTCTGACTTCATCGGCATCCCTGGATCAACCGTAGCGACCTTCGATGTAGTCGGCCGTTTCCCGGCGGGTCGGTGTAACGAACATCTCCGCGGTCTCGGAGTGTTCGATCATACGCCCGAGCAACATGAAAATGCACTCTTCACTGGCGCGACGCGCCTGCGCCATGTTGTGCGTCACGATCAGGATCGTGTACTTGCCACGCAGGTTCCAGATCAACTCCTCGATGGCTTCTGTTCCTCGGGAGTCGAGCGCAGAACAGGGTTCGTCCATCAGCAATACGCTCGGCTTTACGGGAAGGAGTCGGGCAATACACAGTTTCTGCTGCTCTTCGAGCGAGAGTTCGGTGGCCTTGCGTTGCAGCCGATCCTTCACCTCGTCCCATAACAGCACGCCGCGAAGCGCCTCCTCGACGATCGCATCCTTCTCGTCGCGCGTCGCGCGGCGAGCCTCGGAGTGCAGACCGTGACCGAAAAGGACGTTGTCGTAAATCGAGATTGGCAGTGGGTTCGGGCGCTGAAAGACCATGCCGACCTGTTTGCGAACCTGTACGACCTCGACGTCGGAGGCGTAGACGTCCTGGCCGTGAACCTCGATACCCCCTTCAATTCGTACGTAGTCGAGGCGTTCGATGATGCGGTTGACGCAGCGCAGAAGGGTCGACTTGCCACAACCCGAGGGCCCGATCAGAGCCGTAATCTGGCCACTCTTGATCTCGATGTTCACGTCGTAGAGCGCCTGAAAGGTGCCGTACCAGAGGTCGAGGGAGCGTGTGCGAATCGCGCACTTCGTCTTCTCTGCGGTTTCACTCATCAGCCGAAGCGCCCTTCCACGTAGTCCCGAGTGCGCGAATCACTGACTTCGCCCGTGAACAGTTCCTCCGTCTCGCCTACCTCGACGCAGGCACCGTCCATGAAAAACGCAGTGCGATCGGCGAGTCTGCGGGCCTGCTGAACCAGATTGGTAACCAGGATGATCGTCATCTCCTGGCGGAGTTCCTTCAGCACGTCTTCGATGCGCATGGTGGTAACCGGATCGACCGCGATCGAGAACTCGTCCAGAAAGAGCAGATCAGGCTCTTGAGACAAGGCTCGAGCGATCGTCAGCCGCTGTTGCTGGCCGCCCGAGAGCAGACTGCCGAGCGAGTCGAGTCGGTCCTTGACCTCGTCCCAGAGCGCGGCCCGCTGCAGGCAGCGCTCCACGATCACGTCGAGATCCGTGCGCTTCTTGACCCCCGAGAGCCGCGGAGCCAGGGCCACGTTGTCGTAGATGCTCAAAGGCAAACCCACGGGAAGCGGGAAGACCACTCCGATGCGACGGCGCAGAGCATAGACGTTGCGGCAATCGCGAACATCGCGCCCGTCGAACAGGATCTCGCCGCGAACCTTCATGGCCGAATCGAATTCGTCCATGCGATTGAGCGCCTTGAGGAACGAAGTCTTGCCCGCATTGGCGGGACCGATGACGCCAAAGATCTCGTGTTCGCGAATCCCCAGGCTCACGTCGGATAGAGCCGGTTTCCCGTCGTAGGAGATCGACAGATTGCGGATCTCGAGCTTGAGTCGCTCGCCTACCACTTCTTCGGACCTCGCGTTGAGTCGCTCACTACCACTTCTTGTGACCTCGCAGATAGGTTCGCAGCGCAATCGACAGGCTGTTCATCAGCAACACGAGCAAGATCAAAACCAGCGCGACACCGTAGGGCAGTTCCTCGGGCACACCCGGGATCTGAGTCGAGACGACAAACAGATGCAACGAGAGCGCCATGGTCTGGTCGAGAACCCCCTGTGGGAGGAAAGGCAGGAAGAAGGCGGCACCCGTGAACATGATCGGAGCGGTCTCGCCCGCAGTGCGCGATACCTCGAGGATGACGCCGGTAAGAATCCCGCTGATCGAATTCGGCAGGACCACGTTCCGGATCGTCTGCCAGCGCGTGGCCCCCATATTCCAGCAGGCTTCGCGAAACGCTTCTGGCACGGCCTGGAGCGACTCACGCGTGGCCACGATCACGACCGGCAAGGTCATGATGGCGAGCGTCAGGCTCGCGGCCAGGATGCTGGTTCCAAAACCGAAGAAGAGCACGAACGCGCCTACGCCGAACAGCGCATGCACGATCGAAGGCACGCCAGCCAGGTTGATGATCGCCAGATTGATTGCGCGAGTCAGCCAGTTTTCGGGCGCGTACTCGCTCAGATAGATCGCCGCCGCCACGCCCAGAGGTACGGATACGAGCAAGGCGACGCTGACCAGCCAGATAGTGCCGAGCAGAGCCGGGAAGATCCCGCCTTGCGTCATGCCATTGGTGGGATCCGTGAACAGGAATTCGATCGAGAGGATCGGTCCACCCTTGTAGATCAAAGTGCCCAGAATGATCAGTACGGGCAGAATCAACAACGCCGTCATGATTCCGAACAGCAACTGGAACAGTCGCTCGACCCGTCGGTTGCGCACGTTCAGTTGACTCGCCGCAAACACGATCACTATCCCCTGCGCACGCCGCGCACGATCAGATCGGCGCTGAGGTTGATGACAAAGGTGATGAGGAAGAGGAAGATCCCGATCGCGAACAATGCCTGGTAGTGCTCCGAGCCCACGGCCGTCTCGCCCAGTTCAGCTGCGATCGTTGCGGTCAACGCGCGAACCGAGTCGAAGATGCTGTCGGGTATGTGGATCGAGTGACCGGTCGCCATCAACACGGCCATCGTCTCGCCAAAGCCGCGTCCGACGCCCAGAAGCACTGCACCCAACAGGCCGTTTCGCGCGGCCGGGATCACCGTCTTGAAGATTACCTGCCAGCGGGTAGCACCGAGGGCCTCCGCAGCCTCTCGATAGCGGTCCGGTACCGCCTTGAGAGCATCCTCGGCGATCGAGGTCATGATCGGAGCCGCCATCAAGCCGAGAATGAAACCGGCGTTCAGTACGTTGAGCCCGACGGGCACATCGAAAACTTCGATGATCAGAGGGTTCATGATGGATAGCGCGATGAACCCCCAGACTACCGAGGGGATCGCCGCCAGCAATTCCACTAGCACTTTCAGAGTTTCGCGAGTCCTGCCTGTGGCGAACTCCGCGATGAAGATCGCCGCTCCGAGCGAAAAGGGAATTGCCACGATCATGGCCAGCCCCGTCACGCTCGCGGTTCCCGCGATCAGCGCCAGAATTCCGTAGGTGGGATGGCTCTCGGAAGTCGGTCGCCAGTTGGGAGAGCCGAAGAACTCGCCTAGATCGAGTGTTCCCAGGGCAAAACCCAGACCTTCCCGACTAATGAATAGGAAGATGCCGATAATGAAGACGATCGCCGAGATCCCACCGGCATAGACCAGGTAGAACATGAAGCGGTCGACATACCAGTCGAAGCCACGCCGATCGAGATCCGCGAGCCGTGAGGTCCGGGCCGCGGGCGGGGCGGACATCAGGGTGCATCCTTTCCGCGGAGCGTCTCCATCAGACTGCTGACACGCTGCGCAAGATCGCGGTACATCGTCTCGAAACCTTCCCGGTTGTGGGCGGCTTCAGACCCGGTCGCCTGCTCAGCGACATCCCACTCTAGAACGGCGGTGTGGAAAGGCGCTCGTCCGAGATACGATTCCATCGACCCTTGAAGTATCACGATCACGTGCTGGGCTTCGAGTTCGGGTTGCGTCAGGTCCAGGCCTTTGGGCTGGGCATTCGCGACGTCGATCCCGCGATCGCGAAGAAACTCCGTCAAACCTTCGTTCAAAGCGCCCGCCGCCGTGCGTCCCGCGCTGCGATAGTTTCCGCTCCCCGGAAAGCTCTTGCGAGCGATGGCCTCGGCCATCTGACTCATGCAGGAATTGTCTTCATCGAGAAACAACACCTGGTAGACCTTGGCCGCCTTGGTCTCTCCGCTGATCGCGAATACGGTCTCTTCGCAGATGTTCTTGGCCTGATCCGCAACGCGTTCCAGCATGGAGAGCACGCCAAACAGACCGAAGAGGTCGCGCAAATTTCGGTCCTGGTCGCGTTCGATCAGGTCCTCGAACACGATGTCATAGTTGTTCGCGACGCGAGTAGCCGCGGGCATGGTGGCCTTGGCGGTCTCTGCATTGCCTTCCATAAAAGCTTGGGTGGCCTGACGAAGAACCCCCTGCCCCTCTTCGCCCATGGCCCCGATTTCGCGTGCAATCGAACCGCTCGGCGGCTCCGAGAGCTGGACTGCATGAAGGCAGATCGTAACGGCGTAGTCGCCAATTCGTTCGAGTTCGATGTTCACGCGAATGATCGAGGAGATCAGCCGAAGGAGGCCCGCGCTCGGCAGATGCAACGCGATGAACCTGTGGCAGAGCTTGTCTATCTCTCGAACGGAACGGTTGATCGGCCGATCGCCGAGAACGGTCTCATAGGCGGTTTTTCGGTTTCCGCTCAACAGGGCGTGCAGCGCGTTTTCGAGCGCGGTCGACACCTGGGACGCGAGCGAACCTACGCGCCCTTTCAGGTCAGCAAGATCTCGCTCTACACGCTCTTCAAAATGCGTCATGACTCGTGCTCCAACGGGCCTAGCGCGCGGACAGATAACCTGATTTTTCTAACAAATCACATCTCGAGCCGGCGCGTAGCCCTTTTTCAGGATCAGGCACTGACCGTCGTCGCTGAGCACCCAATCCAGATACTTCTTGATCTCGCCTTTCGGCTCGCCATTGGTGTACATGAACAGCGGTCTCGCAATCGGATAGCTTCTGTCCCTCGCGGTCGAAACGCTTGGGTTCACACAGGGAACACCCTCGGTCTTGCTGATGCAGGCCAGCTTCGAATGTTCGGTCGCGTAGGCCAGGCCGCTATAGCCGATCGCACAGGGTGTCTTGTCCACCAGGTCGACCACGTCCTTCGAGCCGTGCATGTCGCGGGTCCCGAGCTTGTACTCGCGGTTTTTTCCGAGAACAGCTTTGCGGAAATAGGCGTAGGTTCCGGAATTGTTCTGACGACTGACCGTCACCATCTCCTGGCCCTTGCAGCCAGGCACCTCTATGCCGAGGTTCGCCCAGTTGTCGGTCTTGCCGCCCTCTCCGTAAATCTCGGCGAGTTGTCCGACGGAAAAACTCGTCACTGGGTTGGCGGCGTGCAGGAAGACTGCCAGCGCGTCGTAGCCCACGATGTGTTCGATCGGGTTCTGGCCGCGCTCTTTGGCCAGAGCAATCTCCTTGGGCTTCATCGCCCGGCTCGCGTTTGCCAGATCGACCGTGCCATTGATCAGCGCCGCGATACCCGTACCCGACCCCCCCCCGGTGACCGACACCGAAACCGAGGGCTCCACCTGCTGGTACGCCTCGGCCCAGGCCTGGGCCACGTTCACGAGGGTATCCGAACCCTTGTTCTGAATCAGGGTCCGATCACCGGCCCCACCACATGCGAAGCTCGCAGCCAGCGTCAGCCCGGCGACCAATGTGAAGAGAGCTCTGAAAATCCCCACCGTTTCTCCTTGGCATATGCAGCACGAGAATGCAGCCGCGCATTGCGAGAACTGAATTACATGCGCCGGGCCCAGATTCAAGGGCGCACTCGACGCTCGGGAAATCGTCAACAAAACGTAATAGAGGGGACCTCGATCAGAATCCGAGAGATACGAGCTTTCGCATCTCCATGACGGCTGTCTTCTGTCTGGAGTCCGCCCCGCGCGTTGGCAATTTCGATCTCGTGCGCCTATGCACCAACGCCGTTCAGGGTCGGTGCTCCTAGCGCTTCAGGTCCAGGCGGTAGACGTCGCGGTCGGCGTCGAAGCCCTCGAGTTCGCCTGGATCCGTAACGGTCACGGCCGTCGCCTCGTAGACGCGAGCGTCGATGCGCACGCGAATCGCCGGATCCGCCTTGATGTTCACATTCCACTTCCGCTCCGCGGCTGGGTCGAGGTAGATGGCCTCACCTTTCTTCACGAAGCCGACCCGGACCGAGTAAGGGTCTGTGGGCCGAGTCTCGAGGTCCAGGACCCCGTCTTCCTGCACGACTTCGGACCAGGATTGGGCGGTGACGACCTCGCCGCTCAGCGACCCGCCGGGCACCGCAAAAGCCCCTGGAATCAGCTCAGTGGGTCCTCCACTGCAGGCCACGAGCAGAAGCGTCGAAAGCATTGCCATGGAAAAGATGCGCGTCATGAGTTTGTCATCCTTGGCGAGTGGTGGGCATCTGCGCCCGAACTCGGACGGGGGGCCGCTTCACCGTTTGGGCAGTTCACGGCGACAGTCTACGCCGGTCCGAGGATCTGCGCAGAACTGACCTGATTCCCTGAAACGAGCCCAGGTCACTGCTGCGAAGAGAGGGTTGGCGCGGGATTCCTGAAGTCATTCGCTCGTTCAATGACAGGCTCAGAGATGAGCTTTGGGACGGACGAGTTCAGGCCGTACCACTCGTCGGGATGCCGACCACCTGCTTCAGAAACGGTCGAAATCAGACCACCGAAGAAGGGGGAAGGGGTTCTTTGCACCAAATACCGGGTTTGCTCTAGCATAGGAACCGGTATCACAATCGGGGTCAGGTCACGTCGATGAGCGTCTCGGCACGTAGCAAGTGGGTGGCGCGAGGCTTCGCGGCGTTGAGCATGGTCACGCTCTGCCTCATCGTGCTGGGTGCGAGCGTTCGTGCCCGGGGGGCGGGCCTGGCGTGTCCCGATTGGCCACTCTGCTTCGGCGAACTGGTCCCGGAATTCGATGTCCTTGTGGCTTTCGAGTGGAGTCACCGCGCCCTGGCGGGCGCCGTCTCCATGGGCCTGATGGTGTTGTCCTGGCTGTGCCTGCGAAACCGCGACTTGCGTGAACGGATGCGTTGGCGGTTGACCTTTGCCTGGCTGCTGCTCCTCACCCAGGCGGTCTTCGGAGGCCTGACCGTCCTGCTCAAGCTCGCCCCCTGGACCGTCAGCATTCACCTGATCCTGGGCAATGGCTTCTGCTTGACGCTGTTCCTGCTCTACCGCGAACTGCGTGAACGGGGCTCGGCCGGGGTTGAGCGTTCTGCCATTGCGGCCGGCACTCGCGTGCTCGTGACACTAGTCGCCTCCATTCTCCTCCTTCAACTCCTGCTGGGCGGCCTCGTTTCGAGTCAGTACGCGGGGCTCGCATGCTCTTCGTTCCCGACCTGCGATGGCGAATCAATCGTACCCACCCTCGTCGGGCCGGTCGGGCTGCACGTCGCGCACCGGCTCAATGGCCTTCTCCTCCTCGTATCCACCCTGGCCATGGTGTGGTCCACCCGCGGCACCACCCGAGCAGCGGGCCTGAGCCAGGCAGCGGCCGGTCTGGTCACTCTGCAGATCGTCGTCGGCGTCGCCAACGTGCTTCTCCGCCTGCCTTTCGAGCTAACGGGCCTCCACACCGGCATCGGCGCGATCATCGTGCTGACCGTTGGGGTGCTGGCCCGCGAGATCATCCTCTCCCCTCAAGACGAGAGAGCATCCGACTCGAGACAGCTCGCAGAGGCAAAATGAACCAGGCCGCCGGCGCCCCACGCGGGGTGAAGTGGGTTATGCTCGCGCACCCTGCACGAGGAGATCAGAGATGCTCGGATACACCACCATCGGCACCAGCGACATGGATCGCGCGGTCGCCTTTTACGACGCGCTGCTCGCTGAGATCGGTGCCAAGCAGCTCTTCGGCATGGATCGCATCAAGTTCTACGGCACCTCGACGGACCAGGCGATGCTCTCGCTCTGCATCCCCTATGACGAGAAACCCCACGAAGTAGGCAACGGCCAGATGATCGCGATTCCCGGAGGCTCCCGGGACGGCGTCGACCGACTGTACGCGAAGGCCATCGAGATGGGTGCAACGGACGAAGGCCCGCCGGGCGAGCGGATGCCGATCTTCTACGGTGCCTACGTGCGCGACCTCGACGGCAACAAGCTCTGCTTCTTCGAGATGAAACTCGGCTAGGCCGACGGGTTACGCTCCGGCGAGAATCACGTCAACAGGTTTTTCGGGCGATCAATCCGTCTGCGATGATCGAGGAAAGAGCACACTCTGGTAGTTGCTCTTCTCGAAGCAGAGCTTCCGGGTTGCCTCGCGCCAAGGCTTTCGCTCGGCGATACGCTTCATCAGGAGCGGGCCATCACATACGAAGCGCCCACCCAATACGTGGACGTTGCGCGCAAAGAGCGGGTCGGGAAAATAGCCGGCCGTCGGTCCGAGTACCGCGACGTGCTCCGCTTCTGTGCAGTGAGTCAGAACCTCGTCGAGTGAGCCATTGAGCACGGTCGTTCCGGTGCACAGGACCTTGTTGCAGCCGCGCAGCTTTCTCACATCGAAAGTGATGGGGAGCTCTGGGTGGCGGCGAATCAGGGTTTCGTTCTTCTCCAGGATGATGACCTCGGCATCGACTTCCCTCAGCCTCCTCACCAACGGACCGAACAAGCCCACCATTCCGACCTTGTCGCCGTCTCGTAACCGCATCAACCCCAGCGAATCAGCACTGTCTTCGAGAGCGAGCCCCCGCAAGCGCATCACGTGCTGACAGATCGCGTTGAGCGCGGCCATGGCAATCATGTCTCGAACCGGATCGCCACAGCCGAAATCCGCCACGAGTTCGCCGGGGTGAGTCGCGACGAAATCACTCGGCTGTAGCGCGCGATACGGGTCCCCGGCCTCTTCTGGAATCGCGACGTAGCTGAGGCCTACGGCACCACCCTCGAGAGCCAGCGCCATGAACTCGCAATCGGCGGGCTGGCGCTCGTCGAAAAGCGGAGGAAATGCGATCTCTTCGATGTCGGGGATCTGCTCGGTCGATGCCAGAGCGAGAGCCATGTCTCGCAACTCTGTCTGGATGCTCATCTCCGCATGCTCCTGGCTGACGGAAGTGATCGTAGGGTGGTTGTCTCAGCTCCCATCGGGGAACCAGAGGCGGGTTTCGCCGCGTCCCTCGCGGCTACTCGGCCGCGCGCCGCAAGATCCCAGTTGTTATGCCGACGGCGTTCACGTAGCTATCGACACCGATCCGCTCGTCCGTACCGTGAGCACCGGTGATGTCCTCGGCCGACACCTTCACGCCGACGAAGCGGTAGAGGTCATCGGCAAGCTCGCGGTAGTGCCGTGTGTCAGTTCCTCCGGAGAGCTGGTTGGGTAGCGCCAGCGCGTCGGGATACGCCTCGCGCGCGGCATCGGCCAGGAGATTCCACGCGCGTGTGTCGAGCCGAGCGGGGCGGGCAGTTTCGCTCCAGGCCTTTGGCTTGATCTCGATGTCCGGGTCGTCGATGGTACGTCTCACGTGTTCGAGCACATCGTCGGGCGTCTCACAGGGCAGGATGCGAAAATTCACGGAGGCCCGGGCCTCCTGCGGGACGACGTTCTCCTTGACACCCGCCGAGACCAGCGTGAGCGCCGTCGTGGTGCGGACCATCGCGTTGCTGGTGCGCGAACCCGTGAGGCCTCGCATCACCAGACCCTTGAAGAGCCATAGATTCTGTAGCGCCAGGCGCCTGCCGAAGGAGAGTTCCGGCGCCATGCGCTCGAGCTGCTCGCGAACCGGCTCGCAGAGTTTCAGATCCATCTGCTCCTTTTCCAGCTTGTCGAGGGCAGTTGCCAGCCGGCCGACCGAACTGCGGACCGGGGGCATCGAGGAGTGGCCACCGGGCCCCCGCGCGACGAGTTCCACGGTGAAATAGGTCTTCTCGGCGGTGCTGATCAGCGCGACGTGACGATCGGGGATCTGCTCGAAGCCATCGAGGATGAAGCCGCCCTCGTCGACGCCGAACTCGAAGTGCACGCCCCGCTCCGCGAGCAGGGCGGCGATTGCGCCGGCGCCCGCACGTCCGCCGATCTCTTCATCGTGACCGAACGCAAAAAAGAGCGAGCGCTTCGGGGACCAACCCTCACCGAGCAGACGCTCGATCGCCTCGTGGTAGGCAAGGACGCTTTCCTTGGTGTCCAGCGTGCCCCGGCCCCAGATGTAGCCGTCGGCCACCGTGCCCGCAAAGGGCGGGTGGCTCCAACCCTCCTCGGTGCCGGGTTCGATCGGGACCACGTCGGTGTGGGACAGAAACAGCGCCGGTGGAAGCGAGGCATCGCTGCCCTTCCACTCGAGCAGCAGGCTGTATCCGGCAACCACCTGGGTATCGAGCGCGGCGTAGGTCGCAGGGTAGGTTTTGCGCAGGTAGGCGTTGAGCTCGTCGAAAGGCTCGGGCCGGAAGTCGGCCGAATCCTGATAGCTGATCGTTTTGAAGCGGAGCGCACCGGCGAGGCGTTGCGCAATCGCCTCTGCCTCATTGGAAAGTGCGGCCGTAAGCACGCGTACCGCGGGCATCTCATCGGCGCGCGGTGTCGCCGCGAATGTGGCCATCAGGCCGAGGGTCAGGAGCAGCGCAACGGCCGCACGAGAGATGCGAGACATCTTGTCCTCCGGCGCCAGGGTCCGGCGCGGTACGCATCATATCGGATTGCGCATACGAGTTCCGTTTCCCCTGCAATGCGCGGTCACCTGGAATCGGGCATGTGAAAGCCTGCGTCCGCGCTGACAGCGGTCATGGGTCCGTTCGGTGATCTCGAGCTTCCGAACGAGCAATCGTTGGGATCCTCAGGTCTTCCAGATCTGCTCGCCCAGGCTCCAGAGAATCTCGGCCGCCTCATCATCCAGCGCGGCATCGCTCGGAAGGAAGATGTTGCAGTCTTCGAGCCACAAGCCGGATTTGCCCTCCAGCGCAGGCGCACAAGCCGCGTAGACGCTCGTGGCCGCACCTTGCGGGATGTTCTTGCCCACAAGGGCACCGAGCGTGTGTGTAAAGAGCTGTCTGGCGCGCGGAGCCTTGGCTCCGATGTTAGTGCGGGGCACGAAACCGGGGCTGAGGGCGTTGGCCGTGACGCCGGTTCCAGCAAGCCGCCGCTGCAGAGCTCGGCAGTGCAGTGCGGTGTAGAGCTTGCTGTCGGGGTACAGAACGGCACCGGAGGGATCGCCCCACTCGGGGGAGTTGAGGGTTTCGACCGACGCGAGGCGGGTTCGGGCGGGGCTGTGAGCTCCACGCATGGCGTGCGATGAGACGGTGACGATGCGACTGGGGGACGCCTGTTTGAGGGCAGGCAACAGCAAGTTGGTGAGGTGCCAGGGGCCGAGGTAGTTGACTGCGAAGTGGAACTCCAGCCCCTCTGGGGAGGTGCGATGGTTCTGCAGCATCACACCCGCATTATTGACGAGAACGTGGAGCCCGCCCGATCCGAGCCGCTCGAGAGTGCGGGCGGCGAAACGCTCAACAGCCCCGCGGTCACTCAACTCCAGACCCGGCATCTCTACGACCGATGCCTCAGGGGCTTCCGCGAGTATCGCCGTGCGTGTCGAGGCCGCCCCCTCCGCCGTCTGGGAAGCTACCCACACCTCGGCCCCGTGCGTGGCGAGTGCTTTCGCCGTCTCGCGCCCGAGGCCGGAGTCCGTGCCGGTCACCAGCACTCGCCGGCCCGGCAGGTGCTTGGCGAAAGTCCGCGCGACCGTGTCTGCGGTGGTGGCGGAACCGAATCCATTGGCCAGATTTCGCCCGGTCCAATAGGCAGCCATTCCACGATACTCGAAGTTGCTCATATCCAGAGGCATGGTGTGTGGCCTGTCTGTTGGGATGTTGGGATGTTGGGATGTTGGGATGGCGAAACAGCTGGACCGCGCTGCAAGCATTGGGTTGCTGCCTTCATCAGATTCTAACGTCGGGCGAGATTGTCAGCCGGAAATCGCGGTCGGGAGCTTCAGCCCGGTGTCGCATCTCGTACAGTAGTCAGGAGTCGAGTGGCCTCTGAACGCGCCAAAGGAACAGGAGTAAGACCTTGCTGAAGCTCACAGATCTCGCCAATGCCGGTGGCCGAGCGGTCCGACAGGATGACCCCGAAGAGCTGGGCCTGCCTACGGCAACTCTCATCTGTCGCGCCATTGATGAGGGTCGCTATGACGACGCCAAGGCGCTGGCAAACTACACACTGGACGAGGGCCGCGCTTTGCACGCCCTGTTCTGTGACTGGGTGTGGGACTTGCTGACCCGTATCGCAGAGGAAGCCGGCGAGCGAGCCATGATCGATGTTCTCAAGGGCTCTCAGGAGACCTGGATGATGTACCGAACTTGGAAGGGGTATCTGCACATGACGGTCGAAGAACGCGTACAGATCACCGCGGAAATCATGCGTTCGCACTATGGCGGTCCGGACCAGGACGGTTCACTGGAGGTTGTCGACCAGGGCGATTACATCACCATCGTCATGGACCCCTGCGGTAGCGGCGGGCGTATGCGCCGCGGCGATCCGATTGAACGAACGCCATCCCGTCTCGACTTACCCTATCGCTTCGGAAAGACACGGGATGCACATCGCGAGAGCTGGGGCCAATCAGGCGTGCCGTACTACTGCCTCCATTGTGCGCACAACGAGATCCTTCCGATGCAGTGGGGCGGGCATCCGTTGTGGGTCACGGAGTACACCGAAGAGCCGACCCGGCCTTGTGAGTGGCGCTTCTACAAGAACGCCGACGACATTCCGGAGAGTTACTACTCACGCGTTGGAATGGCGAAACCAGACCGCGGTGAGGGCGAATACTGAGCGAGCGGCCTATCAGGTCAATCGCTTGCCCATCGACACGCAGTCATCGATGCTATACCCGATCTGCTCGTAGAAGCTGACCACGTCGAGGTTCGTGCCTCGCACCTGGAGATTGAGTTTCTGGCAACCCAGCTTGCGCAGTTCGCTTTCAGCCGCCGTCATCAGCCTGGCTCCCAGCCCCTCTCGCTGCAACTCGGGAGCCACCGCCAGGTAGTGGATCCAGCCTCGATGGCCTTCATAGCCGACCATGGCGGAACCGACGATCGACTGGTTCCGTTCGGCGACCAGTAGGAGATCCGGCTGGAAGGCGAGCTTCGCGGCGATGTCGCGCGCGGGGTCGTTCTGGGGAACGACCAGATTGCAGCGCCGCCACAGATCGATGAGCAGAGCTTCGTCCGATGAGCGATAGGAGCGGATCAGGATGTCCATACGGTTCGGGGACCCTTTCGATTGCAGGGACAAGAGCTGGCAGGAGCGGGAAGATCCCGAAATCGCTCCTGTCGGCCTTCCGTGGGGTTACTCGTGCGCAGGAGGGTTCGCGCAACCATCAAAATGGTTAGCGTCTCATCAGAGTCTTGCGAATCGAATGAACGCCTCGGGGTGGCCAGAAGCCGGGCCAACAGTGAATTTCCGGCCGAAACGAATGAATCGCTAATGATTCCCGATACCGACCTCACTACCGACGGCGCCCTGTCACTCACCTGTATGCCCAATACCACTACCACCGCAATGGAAACGAGTCACCCCGCCGTGAGCCCTGAGAGCGCGCCCGAGACCGAGGCGTTCCTGAGCGTCTGGCGGACCCACGCGAGGCTGCTCGCCGAGAGCGCCCGCCTGTGCCGTGCATACGGAATCACCGAGCAGCAATACAACGTGCTGAGAGTGCTGTATCTAGGCGACCCCGAGGGCATGCCGTGCCTCGAAGTCGCAGCGAGGCTCCCCAACAGGGTCCCGGACATCACGCGCCTGCTCGATCGCCTGCTTCGCATGGGGCTCACCAACCGCGAACGCCTGGCGAGCGACCGGCGGGTCGTGCGCGTAAGCCTGAGTCAGAAGGGCCTCGAACGGGTCGAAGAGATCACTCCACGCCTCGCCGAACTGCATCGCTCGCGTTTTTCCCGCCTCAAGAGCGGCGAACTCGCGGAACTCAGCCGCCTGCTCCACAAGCTCTCGCCCGTGTTCGTGGCGTCGTGATTTTCACAACCAGTTCGGGTCGAGTCGTGCCAGGACGGCGTCCCGCGGGCTAGTCCAGCTCGAAGAAGTCCCTCACCGGCTTCCAGAACGCATCGTCGTTGGACTGCCACGTCGGCGCGCCAACCGAGAACTCGAGCAGAAAGGTCTTCTTGCGTCCTTTGCGCAGGCGGAAGACGGCTGCTCGTGCGCCCAGAAACGGCAATGCGGCCAGAGCCGCGAGCATGGCCAGCGCCCAGACTGCATTGACCAGCGGAATCCAGATCAGAACGAGCCCCGCGATCCCGAGCGCGAAAAGACCACCGAAGGCGAGCGCCCAAAAAGAAAAGGCGCGGAGACTCGTTCCCGAGCCTCCACGCCTTCTAAGAGAACGCTAGCCGACGTCTAGTGACGGTGACGGCGCTTCTTCTTGTCGACCTTCTTCCGGACCTTCTTCTTGCTTTTCTTCTTCTTCTTCTTCTTGGTCGTGCTGACGTCGACCTCATCGATCGTGACGTTCGCACCGGCGAAGCCCGGATCGCAGATCGCTCCACTCACCGATTGGCCGGTGACCGTAGCCGTGTTCAGAGTGTCCAGAGAAATGAACTGGTCTGCGGTACACGTCATCGTTGCAGCCGCGGGGATCGTCGTCGACGGGCAGATCACATTGCTGATCTTATCGTCGGTCACGGCCACGTTGACCACGTCTTCACCGTTGGGATTGGTCACATTGTAGGTGTACTCGACGGTATCGCCGAAGTTCACATCGTCGAAACCAACGATCTGGATGGCACCGAACCGGTCACCGATGGCCAGGCTCTTCGAGCAGGACGTGTGGATCCTGAGCATCTCGATCTCGGTCCCGACCGAATTGTAGATCCGGATGTCCGTGTTCGTCGGGAACTTGGACTCACCCGCCGCACTTGCCAGCGCGTCGGAGATATCGCCGAGTTCCTGAGTCGCCGGCAGGCCGGTATCCAGATAGGTGCTCCCACCCTCCGAGACGATGATCCGAACGGGCTCGGCCGTACCGGCATCCCCCACGCAGGTGTACGCGCCACTCTGGTCGTTCGTGGTGTCTGCGCAGCCTCCGCCCACATAGCGGATCGAGACCGCAGAAGGTCGGGAACTACAGGGGGTTCCGATGGGTGCAACGGGAACCGAGCACGAATTGGTTTCCGCTGATGCGTTCGGATCCTGGAGTTCGACCACGCCTCCATTTGTCGTTTCGAGTTTGACTAGCTTGAGCGAGCCGAACTGATCGCCCACGTTCAGGGCCTTGGAGCACGAGGCGTGAATCACGAGATCTTGTACGGAAGATCTGGCCTGCTTGACCGAAACCCCTGTGTTCGAAGGAAAGTTCCCGCTCGTGGCGCGCAGCGTGACGCGATCGAGAATCTCAGTCACCTGACCAGTCGGCGCCACGTCGATGCTCGAGATCGATTCAGTGATCTCTACCGGAGTCGCAAAACCTGGATCGCCGCTGCACTCGAACTTGCCTTCCTGGTAGTTGGTCGTGGCCGAGCACGCATCCCCCGTGTACTCGAACACGGTTTCGATCACCTTGCACTGGCAGTCGTCACCCGTACTCGGAGCTGGGGGCTCGACAAAACAGAACTTCTCGATATCCAGATCGCAGCTCGGCTGGACCATCGGTCCAAGACAATCGCTGCTTGCATCGAAGCCGAACTCACCGCCGAGCGAGACGATCGTGTCTTGGCCGGTACCCGGCGCGCAGACCGAGGTAACGTACATCTCGGAACTGCTCTGTCCCGCGGAGATGCCTCCGGGCGGATTGAAGTTCCAGCGCACAGTGCCGTTCGGGTCCGCCGGAGGGAAGAACTCACCGCCCGGCGCGTCCGGATCGTGATCACCCGTGCCGGGGAAATACCCCATTCCGGTGATCGGGCAAGACGCCATGATGTTGACAAAAACGAATTCAGAGCAACGAAGCTGCCCACGTCGTTTTGCAGGCTGCAGATGTAGGTGACTTCACCATCGCCCGGAAATGGGTCTTCTGGGTTGTTGTCCAAATAGACCCTGGCCGTCTTTGTCGCTGTAAATGCACCGTCCACTTGCGGAACGATGACTACGTGCTCGAAGTCCGGTGCGGCTTGAGCCGCTTGCGGCAGCGACAGGCTCACGGCTAGCACCAGAATGGCACAGCTTGATTTAGTCAAACTCAAGGTATCTCCCTCCCTCGCTGGATACGGTCCAGACGCGACGGCCGGTTCACAGATACCGGAGTCGCCTGCGTCACAAACACTACTGGGCTATGTGCCCATATCTAAGCAGTTTGTAGTGAAATAGTGTGTGAAAAAACCAACTTTTGGCCGTATTCCGTCAAAAAGACAAAAATCCACTCGCGGAAACGTCAATATTGGGCGCTTTGACCCATCTCTTGGAGCGAGTGGAAGGAAGCGCCAGGCGAATCGCTAGATGGGGGTGTTCTGGCACCGGCCCCACTTTTGCGAATGCCGATCTTTGCGAACCTCTGGCCGCGCTCCAGGTGGCGGATCCCGTAGACAAGACCCTGGGGGCTGGAATACGGAGGTTTGCGATAGAGTGAGAACAACCCTGAACCAGGCACGAGCCAGGAAAGCCGTAAACGATGAAAATCGAAATCCGCCCAGGCCCCCTCGGCAGCGAAGGGGGCGAGCCATTTCCGGAAGTCCGAGAAGAAATGGCGCGCATCCAGAAAGGCCGGCGAATCTTGCGGCCATCGTTGGCACGACTGATCCCGGACAGGCTCATGGTGAAGCTGATCCGCAAGATGATGGGCTTCCCTAACAAAGATATCGTAAGAGACCCGGTCAAAACTGATCACACGTCCATTCCTGGACCGGATGGCGATGTTCCCGTACGCATCTACACACCGGAGGGAAAGGATCTTCCGATCCTTCTCTACTTCCACGGGGGCGGGTGGATTGGCGGCAGCGTCGATGTAGTGGAGAATATTGCCCGCGGTATCGCAGATCGAGCCAGGCATATCGTCATTAATGTCGACTATCGCCTCGCCCCGGAGCACCGCTTTCCCGCGGGCCTTGAAGACTGTTATGCCGCTGTGGAATGGGCTGCGAAACACGGACATGAACTGGGCGGCGATCCGTCTCGCATTGTCGTGGCGGGAGATAGCGCTGGAGGAAACTTCGCCACGGTCTGTTGCCTGCTCGCGCACGAACGCGGCGGTCCCGCGATTGCCTACCAGGTATTGATCTATCCCGGAGTTGACATTTCGGGTCGCTACGTCGAAGAACACGGTCCGCAAGAAGGTGCGGAAGAGATGGATCTCGGTGACTTCATGAGATCCGTCTACGTCGATCGACCCGATCGAGTGAGCGACCCGCGTTGTTCACCCTGGCTGGCCGAGGACGTGTCCTTCATGCCGCCCGCTCTGGTAATGACAGCGGAGTACTGCTTCATTCGCGATCAGGGCGAAGGCTATGCGAGAAAGCTCGTGGCGGGTGGCGTCCCCACCCGCGCGATCCGCTACAACGGCCTCAACCACGCATTCCTGGACAAGGTCGGCGTCTGGGGCTATGCGGATGCATGCATTGAGGACATCGCGGATGTCCTCAATGCCGAAAACTGACCCATCAGTTCCCGTCCCAGGGACGGACGAGCTGGAGCTGAAGCATGTCGCGATGCACGCCACACTCGAAGAGCACCGTGTAGCTGGGAGCCTTTTTCGTGTCGGGCATGCGACCGATGTACGCTACTTCCAGGTAGACCTCCTCAGCCAGTTGAACCCTGGATGACGGGCCAGCAATTCCCACAGGCGCACCGGTCTCTACTCGACTCTTGAAGATCCCACGCGCTTGTCCGATCGGGGAAGTAGCAAACTGCACCTCGGCATCTTCAGCTGGAGAGTATGCAACACTCGACACCCCGATGTTATGTGCTCCGTTGTCGAGGTTGAGGACGGCGACGACGACGTCACCGGCGTCTTTCGCCGGCTCATCGTAGATGCCTACAAAGGGCACCAGGCCCAGATCTTCGATCGAATGCGTCTCGGAAAAGGTCTGGAAAGCTGCGAGCGACCTGTTCCGGCTTTCCATTCTCATTCAGGCGAGCGGCTTCCCCGGCCAGTGACCCGGCTCAGGTCATACTCGCCCGCTGGACGAGAGCGGCGATTTCGTAGAGTCTTCCGTGGTCCCCTGAACCCGATCCAACAGGTGAAGTGCATGAGCGAGCCCTATGTCCTCTACGGTTCCTACGCCTCCTACGCAACAGCGAAGACGCGCAGCTATCTGAGAAAGAAGGGAATCCCATTCGTTGAACGCGTCCCCGGAGTTGCTCGATTCCGCGAGTACGTCCGACCCGCGAGTGAGAACCATCGCATTCCGCAACTCGAAGCACCGGACGGCACAGTCGTGCAGGACACGACTGCGATTTTCGATTATCTGGAGGCGCGCCATCCGGAGCCGCCGGCGTACCCACCGGGGCCGCGCCAGCAACTCATCGCGCGACTCTTCGAATCGCTCCTCGATTTCGGACTCGGCCGTACAGCGTGGCACTACCGCTGGAACTTCATGGATGAGAACTACGGTTTCGTAGGACGGGAATTTGGTCGCTCCTTCCGACCGGGCGGTACGAATGAAGAACTCGACCACTATGGACGCGTGATTGCCGATCGCATGGAGGGCAAGAGAACGGCGGTCGGAGTCAATGAGAAGCACTTCACCGTTCTGGAATCGATCTACTTCGACACTCTCGATATCCTGGAGCGGCACTTCACGGTTCACCCGTATCTCTTCGGCGGTCTGCCGAGCATCGCCGACCACGTCTTGATGGGACCTCTGTTCGGACACCTCGCTCGTGACCCGGTCCCCTCCATGCTGATGAAGCAAAGGGCACCGCGGGTGTTCCGCTGGACGGAACAGATGAACACACCAGAGATCGCATCGCCCGAGTTTCCCGATGCAGCCGAATGCTACCTGGCCAACGACGAGATCCCGGAGACGACGATCGAACTGTTGCAGATGTTCCTGCGCGACGTAGGCGACAACCTGATCCGTTCAGCCGAACTCTTCAACGCCTGGGCCGCGGAGCATTCCGGCCTGTCCGCAGGCAGTTTCGTGTCCGAAAAGGAGTTCGATGAACCCGCTGTCGGGCACTTCGAATCGGAACTGCGCGGCGTCCCCGCTCAGTCCCAGGCCGGGGTGTATCCCCTCTGGGTCCTGCAGCGAACGCTGGACTGGTTCCAGACTCTCCCGCCGGGCGAGCGCAAGAGTTGCGAAACCCTGCTGCGGAAATGCGATGGCGAAGTGCTGCTGAAACTGCAATTGGGGCGCCGACTCACACGCGTGCGCAATCGCATGGCTGTCGATGAATGATGGAGAAGACGCTTCTCAGGCTCACACCTCCGGAGACGCATGAGCGAAACCCGAATGACTAACGAAGAGCACCTGCATAACTTTCATACGCATACCTACCGGTGCAAGCACGCACAGGGGGACGTAGCCGACTACTGCGAGGAAGCCCGGAAAAGGGGAATGAAAACCCTGGGCTTCACGGATCATTCAGCCTTCCCCGACGATCGCTGGATTGCAGTACGAATGGAATACGCAGAACTTCCTGGTTATGTCCGCGCGATCGATCAGGCCAGGATCGAATTCCCCGAACTCACCATCCTGAAAGGCATGGAATGCGAGTGGGTTCCGGAATTTCATTCATTCTACGAAGACGAACTCCTCGGCAAATACGAGTTCGACTATCTCATCGGCGCCGCCCATCTCTTCCCGATCGGCGAGAGATGGCGCGATACATACGGCCGTCCGTTCTCGTCCGAGGTGCTCCGGACCTTCACCGATTACAACATCGAAATGATGGAAACCGGACTGTTCGACTTCATCGCCCATCCGGACATCTTCGGAAATTGCTGCCCGAGGTGGGATCCGGATGTGGCTGCCTGCTCACGAGACCTGCTGCAGGCCGCTGCTGATCTCGATGTCGGGATGGAAATCAACGCCCTCGGTTTGAGAAAACAGGCCTACCGGAACAAGGACAGCTCCTTTGCTCTCTACCCGTGGATCCCCTTCTGGGAAGAGGCGACGAGCTTTGGCGTCAAGGTCGTCGTCAACTCCGACGCCCATCGTCCCATAGACCTGCAGGCCAGAACGGGAGAGGCGAAACAGATCGTCGAGAAGCTGCAGCTGACGTACATGGATCTGACAACCGTTGGTACTCGACAGAAGCTTCGGGACTCGGGCTAACCAGGAACGGGAGACAATACGTGTCGACGACACTGATCCACTCCGGCCAGATACTCGATGGACTCGGCGGACCCGCTCGAGAAGGACATCTGCTCCTTCAGGACGACGCGGTCAGAGCTTTGCTCCCCGCCGAATCGCCCCTTCCCGATGCTGATCTGGTCATCGATGCCACTGGACTGGCGGTAGCACCCGGCTTCATCGACATGCACTCCCACGCAGACTGGCTGCTTCCGGCCGTCGAGCACGCCGATCTGCTCGCCTGCATGCTCGAGCAGGGGGTGACAACCGTAGTCGGAGGAAACTGTGGCACGTCTCCAGCACCGTTGCGCGAAGTAGCGAGCGGCAGGCTGCTCGAGTCCGCCGAGGCATTGATCGATCTCCCCTTCGAAACCTCCTGGCACTCGGTCAAGGATTTCTTCGATCGTCTCGAGGCGGTGGGCCCCTGCCTCAACCTCGCGCAACTCGTCGGCCACGGCTCGCTTCGCTATGCGGTCTCCGACACGGCGCGTGGAGCGATGTCGAAGGAGGATCTCGACGCCACACTCGAAGCTGCGCGACTGGCGCTGGATCAAGGGGCCTGTGGACTCAGCTTCGGCCTCGGCTACGACCCGGGTATGTACTCACCACAAGAAGAACTGGAAGCGCTGTGCCGTGTCGCCGCGCAGGCCGGTAAACCGGTCACCGTTCACCTGAAGGCCCTCTCCAGGATCTCACCCTGTTATCCGTTGACGAGCTTCGGCGCCCATAATCTGCGCGCTCTCGATGAGATGCTCGCGGTCGGACTCGCGACCGGAGTCCAGCTACAACTGTCCCACTTCATCTTCGTGGGCCGCCGGAGCTGGTCGACCGCGGAAAAGGCACTGGCCCGTTTCGAGCGCGCCCGCGAACAGGGGCTGGACGTGATGATCGACGCCTTCCCCTATACCTGCGGCAACACCACGATTTTTGCGCCGCTGCCCTATTGGTTTCTCGCGCGGCTCCCGGATGCGTTCCGCAGTCGAACGGCACGCGCGCGGCTGCGCATCGAACTGGAGGCGGGCTTCCGGCTCGTCGGTTTCAGCTACCCCGATTTCCAGGTCATGGATAGCGGTGTCGAGGGGTGGGAAGAACTGAACGGACTCCGGATCGATCAGATCGCCAGGCTCTGGGGAACCGGTTCCTTCGACGCCCTGCTCCGGCTCGCCGAAAAGAGCAATGGCGCCACATTGATGCTCTTTCACACGTACAGCGGTGAACCCGGCAGGGAAACGGCTTTGGAAAGCGTCCTGCGGCACCCGGCCTGTCTCTTCGAAACCGACACGGTGGTGCGAAGCAGCGGCTATCCGAACCCGGCTTCACTCGGGACTTTCCCCAGAATCCTGGGACCAATGCGCCGCGATCGAAAGCTGTTCGAACTCGGTCCGGCCATTCAACGCATGACTTCCGCGAGCGCCCAGCGCTTCGGCCTGGCGGATCGAGGCGTGCTCGCTCCAGGCAAAGCAGCCGACGTCGTCGTATTTGACGCAGATCGCATCAGCGACCGACCCCCGCAGGGCAATCAACCGGCCGGTCGGCCGACAGGCATCGAGCACGTCTTCCTGAACGGCCATCAAGTCGTCAAGGAAGGCACAGCCGTGCGGGGAGTCCGCGCGGGCCGCATCCTCCGGCACTGAGCGGCTGGTTGTTCGGAGAGGCGACTGCGGAGATTGGTCATCCCCTGCCCGGAGTGGGATGATCGCGGACTCAGGGCTTTGCCGAATCCGCTGGTAGGATCCGGAAATGGAAGGTGGGTGATCTTGAATTCCTATGAGATTCTGAGCTGGGCTCACAGCGGTGCCGCGGTATTGCTTCTGACGTTGGCCATCGCCTCCATGCTGATCTCGGTATTGATCGCGGTAAAGCCAGCCGCCGACAGCGCCAACAAGGGACTGCGAGGGAAAGCCAATATCGTCGGCCGGATCGAAAACCTCGTCGTCGGGGTCGTCGGCCTGACGGGGGTGGTCGCCGTGTTCATGGGGGCCTGGTCGTTCTCCCAGTTCTGGTTGTGGATCAGCCTGGTGGTCGTGGTGTTCTACAGTATCGCCCTGGAGTTCATTACCCGACCGGCGCGGATGGCCGTTGCGGAGGGGAGCAGCGAAGGCAAAGTCGGGCTGCAGGTGGGGCTGCAGGTGGGGCATGTCCTGCTGCTGATTGTCGTCTTCGCTTCGATGGTGGCTAAGCCCGTCTAGCCGGTTGCGGAAGAACGCGCCCGAAAAACGCCGCGCGACTAAAGTCGACAAGCGATTCAGCCGCCGAGTGAAGCGCCGATGTTTGCTCGAAACGCCTGGTACATGGCCGGTTGGAGTCGCGAACTCGACCGGAAACCGCTCACTCGCCGCCTTCTGGGCGGCAGTGTCGCCCTGTTTCGCAACGCCGAAGGGGTCGCACATGCGCTGGACGCCGTCTGCCCACATCGCGGTTCGGACCTGGGGCGGGGCCGTGTCGTCGACTCCACCCTGGAGTGTCCTGGTCACGGATGGCGCTTCTCGACCGATGGACGTTGCGAGTGCATTCCCTCACAACCGGGCGATCTGGCAATTCCGCGCGGCGCACACACCCGCAGCTACTCCGTGCGGGAACAGCAGGGACTCCTCTGGATCTGGCTCGGTGAACACGAGCAGAGCCGACCGCAGCCGCCCTGGCATTCCTTCTGGGAACCGGCACCGCGCCAGCGGCGCAGCTTCGGAAAGCCTGAACTCATCGACGCACCGTTTCTTCACGTCGTCGAGAACGCGATCGACAACTCGCATCTGAGCTTCGTCCACCGACAAACCCTGCCGGGCTACCCGAAACGGATTCCGAGACAGCGCATTCTGATCGATGAGGACGCTCGAGGATTTACTGGCGATGACGATCCCGAATCGCCGTGGACTGCGGAGCGGGTCGAGACTGCGGGCACGAACTCGTGGCTCGGCATCTTGATGGGCTGGTTGTCGCGACCACAGAGCGAGTACCACTACCGCTTCGAGCTACCGGGCCTGGTCTTCCATCACCAGGCCTACGACAACGGCACATGGGACGTGATCCTGGTAAACATCACGCCGGCAAACGAGAGCCAGACCTGGGTGTTCCCGGAGTTGGTGCGCACGCGCGCTCCGCACCTGCTCGGCGAGATCCTTCAGCGGTTCGTCACCCGGCGACTCACACGTGAGGACCACCGTGCCCTGACCACGATGCTCGCGTGCGACCCGGGCGGGCTTGAAAATTCCGTGAATGTTGCGGCCGACGATGCCACTCTCGCCTTCCGGACGCTGTACGCGCGCCTTGCCGGTGAGGAAGGCCGGAAGGTGCCCTGGCAGGAGCTACCGGATAAAGACCCGGAGTTGGCAACGATCGACGGAGAAGGTCCACCTCGGGCGTGAGCCGGGACTCCTCATCGAGCCTCAGCTGGGGAACGCTAGCGCTTCTCGCTGCGGATCGGTGCCGCGCGCTTCTTGGCACCGATACTGATCGTCTGCGGTCCGGTCTGCTGATTCGGCTTGCGATCCACGAGGTACTTCGTGAAATCGGGAAGCACCTCGATGATCAGGTAGCCGTCCTTGTGCGGAACTCCGCCCAGGATCATGGGCCGACCGTTGGTCATCTTGAGCCGCGTGTTCACGACATCGGGCATCTGGAACTGCATGTGCAGCTGATTCTGGTGCACGGCCACCGGCAACAATCGCACTTCGCCGCCAGTCGACAGACCCAGCTTCACCTGCTCACCAAAAGTGACGCTCAACGCCTTCTGCTCGAGCATCTGGACCGAGCCAAATTTCATGGGCAGGCGATTGGATAGAGGCAACGCGCGCGCATCGACCTCGCCCGGTTTCTGCGTCGCGTAGACGACGGTGACCCTGAAAGAGATCGGTGGCGCACCGCGACGGGGCGCACTCGCCTCCACTTCCTGCGCCGTCGCAACGGGAGCAGCTGGAAGAACCAGGAACATCGCGAACATCACCCCGGCGAGGACGCCCTGCGAAACTCGAACGATCATCAGACCCAACCGCCTCCGTTGGTTCCCTGCGAGATACTTCCGTCGGGCAGGACCCAGATGACGGTAGCGTCATCCGACTCGAAGAGCATGAGCGGGTCCTTGCCCTGCCCCAGGTCGTAGACGGAGGGCCCATCATCAGCCGATGCGGTCAAGCCTTCGACGACCGATGCGATGGTCCGCACTTCCGTATTCGCGTACTGATCCATGGCCTGCTGTACATTCTGCACGGCGGCCACGTTGGTCCTGAGCAACTCGGGCGACACATCGCCAGCGCCGTCCGGAAGCACGGCCAGCATCAGCAGAGCAGCCACGCCGACCAGGGCAGCGACGGGCGCCGGGGTGAGGGCCTCGCTCCACCACTCGCGCATGCGCGCCCACGGCGATGCAGCTGCGATTTCAGCGTCGATCTGCGCCATGGCGGGCCGCAGCACGCTGATCAGATTCTCGGGCTTCGGAGCGGGCGGACCCTCGGTCCAGGTTTCCTTGACCAGGGCACCGAGCCCCATATCGAGGTTCAACTGCTCGCGGAGCTCGGGGTCGGCATTGATCCGCTCGCGCTCGCGCCCGGAGAGCACCCCGTCGCGATATTCGTCCAATTGTCTCTGGTCACGCCGTTTCATGCCGTCACATCCTCTGGCTCGACTCCGTGTTCGCTCAGAAAGGAGATCATCTTCTTTCGGGCGTAGTGTAGCCGGCTCATCACGGTTCCTTTGGAAATCTTCATGGATTGAGCGATCTCTTCGTAGGAGTATCCCTCGACCTCTCTCAAGAGCAGGACTTCCCGCTGCCCGTCGGGCAACTTCTGAATCCCCTCGGCGACGAGTTCACGAACCTCGAGGCGTCGCGAAGACAACTCCGGGTTCACCGGCGCTGCGATCGTGGATCGGGGCTCTACCTGATGCGCAACTGCGTCATCCCACTCTACGCTGGGCGCGCGTTTTTCGCGTCTTCGCCGATCGAGCGCCAGATTGACCACGATCCGATACAGCCAGGTATAGAACGAGGAGCGGTTTTCGAACTTGCGCAGCCCGCGGTAGGCCTTGATCAGGCCCTCCTGAAGGATGTCTTCGGCGACGTCCGAGTCGCGCACGACCCGATAGGCCGCCCGATAGGCCCGCTCGGAGTAGCGCCGAACCAGGGTCTCGAAAGCGGGGTGGCTTCCGGCCTGAGCCTGCTTGACCAGCTGAAGGTCCGTCAGCTCCTTGTCCGTTTGCGCCATTCCAGCAATCTGTCCAGCTCCAAAAGTGGTCACCGCGTCCACACGTTTCTCCTCAGGCTCCTCGTCTTCTTTTTCATCGCTCACGTGGGACGCCCCCCCCCAAACGTAAATTCGCTCCACAACGGCCTTTTTCGCTTTTCAGTGAGCTTCGAGCCAGCTTCCACCGCTGCCCAGATGAACCTCCAGCGGAACGCTGAGGTTCCCCACATTCTGCATCTTGTCGAGCACCAGGGCCCGCAGAATGGGCTCCTCAGCAGCACTTACTTCGAAAAGAAGTTCATCGTGGACCTGCAAAATCATGCGCGCACCGGGCACTGCACCGGCCCGCAGCGCCTGCCAGACGGCGATCATGGCTCTCTTTATGTAGTCGGCTGCGGTGCCCTGGATGACGGAATTGGTGGCCATGCGCTCGGCCGCCTGGCGCACGACACGATTCCTGGAGTGCAGGTCGGGTAGGTAACGCCTTCTACCATCAAGGGTTTCCGCAAATCCGCTTTGCTTGGCGCGAGCCACGGAGTCCTTCAAGAAGGCCTTCACGCCCGGATAGCGCTCGAAATAGGAATCGATGTGCTGTTTGGCCTCGGCCTGGGCGATGCGCAGAGTCCGGGCCAGCCCAAAAGAAGACTGCCCGTAAATGATCCCGAAATTGATCGCCTTGGTGCGCGAGCGCTGCTCGTCGCTGACGTCCTCGGGGGCGATCCCGAAGACCTGAGAGGCCGTTCGAACGTGGATATCCGCCCCCTCCCGAAACGCCTTCACCAGGGAATCATCCTGGGAAACGTGCGCCAGGATGCGCAACTCGATCTGACTGTAGTCGGCCGAGAGAAGGCGCAGCCCTTCGGCGGGAATGAAGGCCGCCCGGATCTCCTGCCCGGCTGGGGTGCGGATCGGGATGTTTTGCAGGTTCGGATTGGTCGAAGAGAGCCGACCAGTGGCGGCCACGGTCTGGTTGAAGGTGGTGTGGATGCGCCCGGTCTCCGGATGCACGTCTTTGGGCAAGGCATCCACATAGGTGCTCTTGAGCTTCGACATGCGGCGATAACTCAGGATCTCGGACGGCAGTTCGAAACCCTGGGAAGCCAGTTCCTCCAGCACCGATTCGTCGGTCGAAAAGCCGGTCTTGGTCTTCTTCGTGGGAGGCAGGGCCAGCTTCTCGAACAGGATCTTCTGCAGCTGTTTGGGAGAGCTGATCTTGAACTCCTCACCCGCTAACTGGTAGATCCGCGCCTCGAGCTGGCCCAGATCGCTTCCGAGCCGTGTCGATAGAACCGCGAGTCGATCTTCGTCGATGCGCACTCCCAAGCGTTCCATGTCCGCCAGTACGCGGATCAACGGAGATTCGATCTCCCGGAGCAGGCGCTGCTGGTCGCTGGACTCGAGTTGCTCCTCGATCTTCGCTTCCAGTTCGAGCGCGACCGCCGTGTGCGTACCCCAGAAGGCCGCCAGGTCTTCCAGAGAGAGCGAGTCGGCGGTCTGGCGCTTCGCGCCTTTGCCGAAGGCGACCTCTGCACTGGAGATCTCCAGGCCCAGATAGCTGCGGGTCAGCACCTCGGGCTTGCTCACCGGCTGGGAAGGATTGGCCACGTATGCGGCGACCGAGGTATCGAGCAATCGTCCCTCTATTTCGACTCCGCGCCGACTGAGCGCGACGGCCAGGCGCTTCAGATCGTGTCCCGACCAGCTGCGATCCGCTTCTGCGAAAACGGGTTTCAGGATCTCGAGCGCTGTTTCTTCCGGGATCTCGCGTGTTGCGATCAGCCAGGCGTGATCGCGGTCTTCCGCCACACACAGGGCGATCAGTTCGCCGCTCATTGCGCTTTCGGGTTCGAGCACGCAACTCGCAGCCAGAGACGGGTTTGAGTGCAAGCGCTCGACCAGCGCTCGCAATGCGGATGCGTCCCGGACGATCTCGGTCGTCGTTTCGAGCGCAGGTCCGGGGTCGCGGCTTTCGCCGAACTCGTCGAGCAGTCGCGTGAACTCGAGTTCTTTGAAGATCTGTACCAGCGATTCACGATCTGGCTCGCGAAGGGCGATCTGTTCCAGATCGAAGGGCACAGGCAGGTCTTCGCGCAGGCGCGACAGATCGCGCGACAGTCGCGCCATGTCGGCGCCTTGTTCCAGGGCTTCGCGCGCGCGCTTCTGTTTGATGTCAGCGACTCTGGCCAGCAACTCGTCGAGACTCCCGTACTCGTTGATCAGGTTCGCTGCGCCCTTTTCGCCGATACCCTTCACACCGGGAATATTGTCGGAGCTATCCCCCACGAGCGAGCGCAGGTCGAGCATCTTTTCGGGCGGGACGCCGAAACGAGCTTCGACTTCGGCGGGACCGAAGCGCTTCTCACGCATGGTATCGACGAGAGTCACTCGTTCATCCACGAGTTGCATCAGGTCCTTGTCGGTCGAGACGATCTCGACGTCGAGCTTCTCCTTGCGCGCGTGATGCACGAGAGTGGCGATCACGTCGTCCGCTTCCTCACCCTCGAACTCGAACGCTGCGATGCGATGCGCGTCGACCAGCCGACGTATGTTCGCAAACTGCGCAAGCAGGTCTTCGGGCGTCGATTCGCGCGTGGCTTTGTAGTCGGCGTACATCTCCTTGCGGCGCTTCGGCCCGGGTGCATCCCAGACCACGACGACAAACTCGGGCCGGGTTTCGCGCAGGACTTTCTGCAGCATGGTCTCGAAACCCAGCGTCGCGTTGGTTGGAACACCGGCCGCGTTCGTCAGCGGAGGAATCGCGTAGAAAGCCCGAAAGATGTTCGAACTCGCATCGATCAGGACCAGCTTGCGCGCCATCGTCAGATCATAGCCCCCTGGACGCAGCTGAACTGAAGCGAGCTACGAGCGCCGGGTCGCTGCGCAGCGCATCGAGATCTTCCCGCGACTTGATGGGAAAGAAGCGACCTTCGGCACCGTCCCTGGAAATGCCCAGAAACAGGGTTTCGACGTGCGCGGAGAGTTCATTGACCAGGCGTTCCATCTGCACCGCCTTGCGACCGTCGACCGACTTCTCCACATAGAACCAGGTGAGCGGATGATTGGCTTCCAGAAGATCGAGCGCGATCGTGAAGGTATTGGCCGACAGATAGGGCTGGCCGGTCGCGTCGAAGCCATCCGGGTAGCGAAAGCCCTCGACGACCTGCAACACACCATCGACATAGGCCGGTGCGCCACCGACATCTCCCGGCTCGGTCGGCGCAACCTCGGCGGTCAACTGCAACCCACTGTCGAGATGCGAACCGATCACGAGCGGATCGAGTTCCGCACCCAGATTGTCGATGTTCGATAGCGTCACCAGCTCGACGCCCCGACTGCGAAGCTGCCCGAGCAGACCCGAACGATTCATCGCGCCGGGAAAGTCACCGTGGCCTGGTGCGTAGAGCGAGACGTGAGAGTCGTCTCCGCGAAATACCTCCCCGTCCGGCGTGAGACGCAGCGCCACGTCCTGCACGAAAGGATGCACGTCGTCCCCGAGGCCGCGCTCCTCCAGGAACTCGAGTGTGCGCCGGTGCGTTGCGAAGCTGTTCATGATCAAGAAAGGGACCCGGCCACGAGCTTGGGCCTGCGCGAGTTTGATCTCGAGAAAACTCCGCCCTCCCAAGGCCTCGACGATGCCTTTCACATCTCCGCCAAAGCGCGTCGCCATGCCCCCATTGAGCGCGGCGCAGGCCACCTTTCCGGCTGAGATCGCGGCGCTGCCGAGTTCGGTCAGGCGGCTTCGTTCGTCTGGAGCAATCGCATCCAGTGGGGACACGGCCGCGGCATCAGCCAGTCGCATCTCGCCGCGGACCTGATTGCTGGCGAAAGAAAGCCGCCCCGCGGCGATATCTTGGGTCCAGGACTCGATGCGCTCGCGATCCAACTCCAGACCGGGCAGGTCCTGGACCTGTTTGCGGAAATCCGCCTCGATCTCCTCCCAGTCGAACTCCATGCACCTCTCCCCTCTCCCGGCAGGACAATACTCTGACCGGCCTTGCGAGCTTGCTCAAGCCCGCGGATCATGACGGCATGCGCACAACGAACGAGGAAGACCTGGGCCGCTTCTTTCCACGCGTCACCATCATGGTGCTGGGCGGGATCGCATTGTTCCTGCTCACATCCGGGCTCTACGTCTTGCCGGTCCTTCTAGAACCGGCTCCACCGGGTGCGATCCCCGATTACCAGCGAGAACGCGTAGTTGCCCGCCTGGATGGCAAGGTCCCGTGGTTTCTGGCCGGATCGTTCCTTTCGATGGCGTTGTTCGCCGGACGCGGCTGGTTGCCCGGAACGCGTCGCAAGTGAGGCCGCTCCTCTATTTCGCTTATGGCTCGAATCTCGATGCGGATCAGATGGCTGAGCGCTGCCCGCGTTCCCGACCCCTGTTTCCCGCCCGACTGGACGACTATCGGCTCGGTTTCACTCATTACTCCAGGCGCTGGTCGGGCGCCGCCGCGGATATCGTCGAGCACCCCGGTGCACAGGTCTGGGGGATGGCCTACGAACTCACGCCCACAGACCTCGACCTGCTCGATCACTACGAGGCCGGGTACGACCGGATCACGCTCGACATCTTCAGCGCGGACGCAACGGCTCACGATGCCATCAGCTACACGGTGCGGGCGAAGCTGGACTCATTGGAACCCAGCGAGATCTACCTGAACAAGATGCTGAACTGGTCGGAGCGCTGGAACTTCCCAGAGGAATACCGGGCGCTCATGGCCTGCGCACGCGGACGGCGCTGAACTTCGTCAGGACCACTCAAGCGCAGCCGCGCCCCAGGTCAGACCGCCACCGAAGGCGATCAACAGAAGCTTGTCACCCCGCTCGAAGCGGTCTTCGCGATTGCACTCGTCGAGCAGGACGGGAATCGACGCAGCCGAGGTATTGCCGCATTTATTGACGTTGAGAGGCATACGCGCTTCCTCGACACCCAGTCGATCGGCCACGGCATCCAGGATCCGGCGGTTCGCCTGATGGGTAATCACGTGATCGACATCGTCGAGTTCCCAGCCTACTTGGGCCAGCGTGTCGCGCGCGACCTGCTCCATCGACTGCACGGCGACCTTGAATACCTGTTGCCCGTTCATGCGCACGTAGGGTTGGCGTTGCGCCAACATGTACTGAGAGGGCGGACGCCTCGAACCGCCACCGGGGATTTCGATCAGATCGGCGAACTGACCGTCGGATGCGAGTCGGGTCACGAGGATGCCACCGGCGTCCTCGGTCGCCTCGAGCACCACCGCACCTGCGGCATCGCCGAATAGGATGCAGACGCCGCGATCTTCGTAGTCCATGAAACGGGTCATCGCCTCGGCGCCTACGAGCAGCACCCGGCGATAGAGACCCGCCTTCATCAGGCTCGAAACAACCTCGAGGCCGTACACAAAACCCGAGCACGCGGCGTTCAGGTCAAATGACGGAATCGAGCGCCCGCGAAGTAGACTCCGATGGACCAGATTTGCCGTGGACGGCGTGAGAGTGTCGGGGGTCAGCGTCGCAACCACGATCAGATCGAGTTCTTCCGCTTCGATCTGGGCCATCTCCAGCGCGCCGTGAGCCGCGCGAATCGCCAGATCGCTCGTGGCTTCGTCGCTCGCGACCATGCGGCGCTCGGAGATGCCGGTCCGCGCCACGATCCACTCGTCGGAAGTTTCGACGAGCTTTTCGAGGTCGCGGTTTGTCAGACGGCGTTCGGGAAGCGCGGATCCGGTTCCCCGAATGACTATGTTCACGCGGCGTTCTCTGTACGCGCCTCGATGTAGCTGACGATGTCCTGAATCGTGCGGATGTTCTCCGCATCTTCGTCGGTAACCTCGATTCCGTACTCTTCCTCAATCGCCATCACCAATTCGACAACGTCGAGAGAATCGGCCCCCAGATCGTCGAGCAAATTCGCTTCTGGAACCAGCGCGTCCTTCTCAGCATCGAGCTGTTCAGCAACGATCTCGTTTACCCGTACCTCGAGCGCCTTCATTCTCTCCTCCCCTGGCCGTCGTCGCGGACGACCGTAATAACTAAATGACTCTGGGTCACTTTCTCGCGGTTAATGTCGTGGACCCTGGCGGATCTGTCAACGGGATTCGGCCGGGCCGGAGCGGCGCAGCAGGCCTCCTACGAGGAAATCGATCGCATCCTCGTAAACTTTGGCGATATCTCGTTCCCAGAGTTCGCGCCGCTCCGTGACCTCGTTGGTGCGAATCAGCGCGTTTGCGGTCGTCCAGAGGATATTGGCCATCTCCCAGGCGTCGCAGGGGTGAAAGTCGCCCTGCTCGATCCCCTGTTCGATCAAGCCCGTCAGAACCCGCAGCGAGCGGGTCCAGACCTGGGTAACGGCCTGCACCAGCGCCGGCGGCAGATCGCCGATCAGCCGCTGATTCTCCACGGCCCAGAAGATCTGGAAGTAGTCGCGATGGGTGCTGTAATGGTTGAAGTAGAAGGTCGCCAAGCGCCGGATCTGTTGCTCGGGCGTGAGTGTGGTGTCGATCGTCGCCAGGAGTCGCTCGTCGAAGACGTCCGCGTTGACGAGCAGCACTTCCACGTACAACTCGGCCTTGCTGTCGAAATAGCGGTAGATCGTGCCCTTCGCGATTCCGGCTCGACGAGCCACCTCGTCGAGGTTCGCCTTCTCGAAGCCCTGCTCGAAGAAGACTTCGCGCCCCGCATCGAGGATACGGCGGCGGCTGGCTTCTTTTCGGCTCGATTCCGGCACGATCGCTGCTGGCGCTCCCTAGACCGGATCGCTTCCGTCGTACTGCAGATTCTCGAACAGCGCAGTCGACAGGTAACGCTCGCCGAAGCTGGGCAGGATGGCGACGATCAGCTTGCCCTTGGCCTCGGGTCGAGCCGCGATCTGCAGGGCTCCGCAGACGGCGGCCCCGGACGATATACCGGAAAGCAGAGCCTCTTCCTTGGCCAGACGGCGAGCCATTTCGATCGCCTGGTCGCTGTTCACCTTGACGACCTCGTCGATCAGAGCCGTGTCGAGAATATTGGGAATGAAGCCGGCTCCGATGCCCTGGATCTTGTGCTTGCCCGGTCCACCGCCAGAGAGCACCGGGCTTTCCTCGGGCTCGACCGCGATCGCCTTGAAACTCGCCTTCTTCTCCTTGAGCAGCTGCGCGACACCCGTGATCGTTCCACCGGTGCCGACGCCCGAAACCAGGTAGTCGACCTCGCCGTCGGTGTCGTTCCAGATCTCGAGCGCGGTCGTTTCGCGGTGGACCTGGGGATTCGCGGGGTTGTTGAACTGCTGCGGAATGAAGCTGTTGTCGATCTTGGCCGCGAGTTCTTCGGCCGTCTTGATCGCTCCGGGCATGCCATCGGCCCCGGGCGTCAGCACGAGCTTGGCACCGTAGGCGCGCAACACCGCGCGCCGCTCACGCGACATCGTCTCGGGCATGGTCAGCACGAGGTCGTAGCCCTTAGCGGCTGCAACCATCGCGAGCGCGATGCCCGTGTTTCCAGAGGTCGGTTCGACCAGCGTCGTGCGACCCGGAGTGATATCGCCGTTTCGTTCGGCCACTTCGATCATTGCGAGGCCGATACGGTCCTTCACGCTATTCGCGGGATTGAACGCTTCGAGCTTGGCGACGATCGTCGCACCAACACCCTCGGTGACCCGATTGAGTCGCACAAGCGGTGTATTGCCGATGAGATTCGAGATGTTGTTTGCGATTCTCATGTTTCGTCTCCTATTTCGCCCAAGGACGGTAGAACGATGTTCGCGGTCCCCAGTCTCGCGTCTGGAGAGACTCGTATCACGGCTGCGGCGATATGGGCAACCAGTTCTCGGACGCCCGGACTTCGTTCCGGATGGGTCATGGGATCGATGCGGACGGTCACCGATCCCCGCTCATGTCCCGCCATCTTGACATAGAACGACTGTTTTCGGCCCGCCTCGATGACGAGTGCTTCCACGAGCACAGTGCGCCCCAGAGCGTCGATGAAGACATTCTCCGCTCTCAGCACATCTCCTCCCCGCCGGACGAGAATCGGTCGAAAAGACGCTGCAAAGGCCGCGAGGTCGACGGAGCCCTCGAGAACGGCGTGCGGCATTCAGGACCGTCCGGGCCGGGCTGCGAGCCGCACGGGCTCAAAGCTATGCCGGTGCGAGGGCGTGGGCCCATGCCGGGTGAGCGCACTCAAGTGTTCGGCGGTCCCGTAGCCGGAGTTGTGGGCGAAGCCGTAGTCGGGAAAACGCCGATCGAGTTCGCTCATATGGGCGTCGCGCCAGACCTTGGCGACGATCGAAGCGGCACAGATGCAGGCAATCCTGGTGTCTCCGCGGACGATCGGCTTTTGCGGGATGCTCACGCCTGGAATGCGCCGCGCATCGACCAGTGCGAAGTCTGCGGCAGGTGCCAGACCTTCGAGCGCGCGGCGCATCGCGAGCAGGCCGGCCTGGTAGATGTTCACCTCGTCGATCTCGCGGGGTTCAGCCAGGCCGATCGAAACCCCGAGCGCAAGCGAGCGGATCTCGCCATCGAGCCTCTCGCGCGCCGCTCTCGACAGCTTCTTCGAATCGTTGAGACCGAATAACTGGGCGTTTTCGGGCAGTACGACGGCCGCTGAAACGACCGGTCCCGCAAGCGGTCCCATACCGACCTCGTCGATCCCGGCGACCCGCGCGATCCCGAGGGCGTGCTGCTCGGCCTCCTCTGCAAATAGAACCCCGAGGCGCTGGAGCTCGCGGGCTTGTCGTTCGCTCCGTGCTTCGTGCCGGGCGGCCAGTTCCCTGGCCCCGGCCCGCCCGTCTTCGCGCAGAGCGTGCAGCACCGATGGATCCAGTTCCCCGTTTCCGAGCGCATAGCGACGACGCAGCTCTGCGAGCGATACACCCCCCAGTTTCACGCTCAGTCCTCTTGTGAGATCTCGAGTTTGTCTTCGATGCGCTTTACGCGCTTGAGCAGTTCGGGCAGCCGCTTGCGGGCAGCGGCCCAGCGCCCCCACAGACGACGCTCCATGTGCGGCGAGCCGAGTACCTGCGAGCCCGGCTCCAGATCGCCGCTCACCCCGGTCCCGGCCCCGACCAGGGAGAGGTCTCCGATGTGCAGATGACCAGCGGCGATCGCCGTGCCACCCATATAGACCCCGCGTCCGACCGATGTGCCTCCGGCGAGTCCGACCTTCGCACACAACACGCTCGAGTCGCCGATCTCGCAACCGTGGCCGATGTGAACCTGATTGTCGAGCTTGACTCCATTGCCCAGGCGCGTGGCCACGCTGTCGTGGCTGCGCCGCAGGTGACCGGGATGAGAAGCATCGATGGTCACGTTCGCGCCGATGTCACAATCATCGCCGATCAGAACCGGGCATGTGTGGGGTATGCGCGTATTGCGTCCCTGCGCATCGACTGCGAAACCGAATCCCTGCCCTCCGATCACGCTGCCGGATTGGATCGTCACGCGATCGCCGAGCCGAACTCCTTCGTGCACGTGCACGCCGGAATGCAGTTCGCAATCCGCTCCGGTTTGTACGTTCGGGTAGATCGTCACATGGGGGTGAATGCAGGTGCGATCGCCGATACGCGAACCCGCTGCGATCGATACCAGTGCTCCAATCGACACCTCCTTGCCCAGTTCCACGTTTTCGCCGATCGCCGCACTCGGGTGAACGCCCGGAACTGCGGGCACACGGGGATAGAAGAGCGCGGTCGCGCGTCCGAACTCCGCGTAGGGTGCGGTCGAACGCAGGCAGGGTCGCCCCATCGTGTCGAAATCGAGCGGTGCAAAGACCGCCCCCGCGCTCGAGGACTTGAACAAACGCTGATAGCGCGAACCGGTGACGAAACTCAGCTCGAACGGACCCGCTTCCTCGAGTCCGGCCAGGCCGTGGATCTCTTGCTCACCGTCGCCGTCAAACGGTAGCTTCAGGGCACTGGCGATCTCGCGAAGTAGCATTTCGTGGACCTCAGTTGCCCAGGAGCTTCCCGATCGGCGAGCGATAGAAAAGACCTAGCATGCGACGGATGCCACGCAGTCCCTTGGCGCTGTACGGATAGCCACCCGACGGGCCACCCGCGCGGAAACGCGGCGAAACGATCGTCTGCAGATTGCAGCAGCTCTTCAAACCGATCTCTCCGTTGACCCGACCGATGCCACTGTTCTTCACACCGCCGAATGGGCTCTCGGAAATCGCGTAGGTCACCATGCAATCGTCGATCGTCACGCCTCCCGATTCGATCGAATTGGCGATGCGCGTGGCCTTGTAGGTGTCGCGCGTCCAGACATTGGCTTGCAGGCCGTAGCTGGATTCGTTGGCCAGTTGCACCGCTTCATCTTCGTCTTTGACCACCTGGATGGGCATGCAGGGACCGAAGGTTTCCTCGCGCATGATCGCCATGCTGTGATCGACGTCGGTCAAAACGGTAGGCTCGTAGAAGTAGCCCTCGTAGGCGGGATTGCGTCGACCACCGGTCAGCACCTTTGCTCCCTTTGACACGGCGTCGGCGACGTGTCGCTCGATGATCTCGAGTTGTGGCGGGTAAGACAGTGCGCCGATATCAATCTCACCTTCGGATTCTGGCCCCTGGCGCAGTTCCTTCGTGAGCGCGACCACGCGATTCACAAATTCCCCAGCGATGGACTCGACCACATAGACTCGCTCGGTCGACATACAGACCTGACCACTATTGCTGAACGCCCCCCAGACAGCGCCCGCTGCGGCGCGCTCGAGGTCGGCATCCTCGCACACGATCATCGGATCTTTTCCCCCGAGTTCGAGTGTGCAAGGGATCAACTGACGTCCGCAGGACTCGGCGATCTCCCGACCCGTGCGCACCGATCCCGTGAAACAGATCTTGTCGCACCCGGCCTCGACCAGTGCCGCGCCCGTGCTGCCATCACCGGTCAGGACCTGCAGAACTCCGTCGGGTAGGCCCGCATCCCGGAAGATTTCGCCCAACACCAGACCGACAAAGGGCGTGACTTCACTGGGCTTGAGCACCACGCTGTTCCCGGCCATCAGCGCCTGTATGACCGGGTTCAACGAGAGGATGAACGGGAAATTCCAGGGTGTGATGATGCCGATCACTCCAATCGGTCGATACGAGAGCACCAGCTTCTTGTGCTTGAGCAGGTGGAGGGGCTTGCGCTCGTCCTCGAGCAGTCGTTTGCTGCGCTTGGCGTAGAAGGTCAGTGCATCACAGGCGGGCAGGATTTCGCCGCTCATGGCCTCGATTCGAGGTTTGCCGGTATCCGCGCAGATCGTGTCCACGACCTGATCGAGGCGCTCGAGCAGGAGTTCGCGTGCCTTCAAGAGAAAGCGGCCGCGTTCCCCGAATCCCCTGCGCGCCCAATCTTTCTGGGCCTCTCGAGCGCGTTCGACCGCCTCGCGAACATCCTGCTCGCCGGCCACCTCGATCGCGCCCAGACGTTCAAGGGTCGCCGGGTTGAAGACTTCCAGCTTTCGCCGGCCATGCAGGTCGCGCGGACCGTCCACGGTCTGAAGCAGCGCCACGAGATCCTCCCTCCAAAGCCCTCTTTCGGGGCTGTTCCTCTGGTCCGGGAATATACAGCCAGAGCGCTGTGGCGTCTTTCGCGTCGCCAGACCCCAGAACAATTTTGACGTCGGGTCGCACCTGAGTGTAAACAGAGCTTCCGTGCCCGAGCGCCCAAGCCCCTCCCAGATTCCCGCAGACGAGATCCCGGAGTTCGCTTCCGATCTGCTCGACCTGCGCGATAAACCGCCCGAACCGCTCGCACCGGCACCGCAGGCCCTGGGAGTGTGGGAACTCGCCTGGCCGACGATCCTCAGCTTCACGACCCAGACCCTGGTGCGCTGGGTCGACTTCATGATGGTCGGCTCCCTGGGTCCGGAGGCGCTCGCAGCAGTGGGGGTCGGCGGACAGTTCTTCTGGTTGGTTCAGTCACTGGGGGCTGCGATCCCCACCGGGATGGTGGCTCTGCTCGCCCGCGCAGTGGGCGCGCGCGATCGCCATCTGGCCGATGCGGCACTGCGTCAGGGAATCTGGCTGGCCGCTGTCGTGGGAGCGTTGACGATGGCCGTCATGCTTCCAACGTCGGCCTTCTGGATCAGCCTGTACGGAGTCGAAGCGAGAGTCGTCGGGTACGGGTCCGAATACCTGTATTGGCTGGTCTGGGGAACAATTCCTATGGCGGTGGGCTTCGTATTCGCCGCCGCGTTGCGCGCCGCCGGTGACTCGCGCACACCGCTGGTGATCGGCGTGGTGGCGAATGCGCTCAATGTGCTGTTGAACTGGTTGCTGATCTTTGGCAACTGGGGTTTCCCCGCGCTGGGTGTCAGCGGGGCGGCCATCGCGTCGAGCCTGGCCATGCTCGCGCAATTGCTGATCTTCGCCGTGTTGTGGCAATCCGGCAGGCTGCAGGTGAAACCCGGACCGGCGAGTTTTCGACCGGACCGTGAGGTAATTCGGCGTATGTTCCGCATCGGCTACCCGGCCGCGATCGAAGGCGGACTGTTCCAGGTCGGCTTGATGTTGTTCATGCGCCTGCTGGGACGCTACGGAACTGCAGCCATCGCGGCGTACAATGTGGGTGCGCAGATCCTCGCGCTGTCGTTCTTGCCCGGCATTGGCTTCGGAACCGCAGCAGCCACTCTGGTGGGCCAACACCTCGGCGAAGGCGATCCCGACAGTGCTGCACGCGCAGGCTGGCGTTCGTTGGCGGGCGCCGTCGTCTCGATGAGTTGTTTCGGCGCGATCGTCGTCTGGTCTGCCGAGCCGATCGCACGACAGTTTACCGACGACACGGAAGTCATATCTCTGACCGTGGAGTTCATCTGGCTGCTCGGCGCAGTCCAACCGCTGATGGCGGTCGAGTTCGCGCTCGGCGGCGCACTGCGCGGTGCCGGGGATACCCGTTTTCCGCTGCTCGCCATTTTCGTGGGCCTGTTCTGCTTTCGCCTGCTCCCCGGAAGCATCGCCGCACTCGTATTCGAGGCCCCGCTACTGCTGGTCTGGGGCATGCTCGTCTTCGACTACCTCATCAAGGCGATTCTGCTCGGCGCGCGCTTCTATCGCGGCACCTGGAAGCTGGTCGAGGTCTGAGACGGATCAGACGGAGGGAATCCCGGCGTAGTGGTTCAGAATATCGGTCTCGGTCACGATCCCGATCAAGCTGCCGTCCTGGACCACCGGCAGGCAGCCGATCTTGTAGCGCGCCATCGTCAGGGCGGCCTCGCGGATCGAGGCATCGGGTTTGGTCGAGATCGGCGGTTTCGACATCACCTCGGCGATTTTCACGCCTTCCAGAAAGACCTGCTGCTCCTCGGCGCCGATGCCCATCACACTCGAGAGAGAGGCGCGCAGGAGGTCGCGCTGGGAAACTACCCCCACGAGGGTCCCACCGCCCACGACCGGCAGATGGCGAACACTGCCCAGGTCCATGATCTCCTTGACGGTCCACAGGCTGTCGCCAGCAGAGAGCGCGGCAATCTTGGTTTTCATGATGTCGTGTATCACCGCTCCGAAGTACCACGACAGCCAAGCCCTGCCAAATTCGTTCTGCGAGCCGCGAGGCCCTGTGGAGTGACTGGCTCCATATGGTCTAGTATTTCCGGCATGGCACGCGAGCGAGACAAGCGGACCCGCACCCCGAAGGAACCTCTCCACGAGCCCCCCGCGGAAGGAGATCCGCTGGAGGGGGAAATCCCTGAGGACGGGCGAAGGGCCGGTCCTCTCGAAGCCATCTTCCAGGAGGCGGTGCGCCGGGCCGCCGGAGTCGGGCTCTCGAGTTTCTTCATGACCGAAGAAGCGGTGCGCCGGGCTTTCGCCGAGGTCGCCCCCAAGGACTGGACGAGCTTCGTCAGCCAGCAGGGGGAAGAGTTGCGCGAGCAGATGATCGCCCGCGTCAGCAAGGAATTCGGCGAATGGTTGCAGAGCGCAAACCTCGACGAGCTCGTGCGCGGATTGCTCGACGGTTACGAGTTCAATGTGAACGTGAGCATTTCCGCCAAGCCCAAGGACTCGGAACAGGGCTCCTCCTTGCAGATCGTCCCGCGGCGAAAGTAGCTCCGAGAGGAGCGAAAAGGAGTAGAATCGGGGTTCCCTTCACGGAGCCCTTTCGATGTTGCGTGCTGCCCTCTGGATCGCCCTTGTCGGTCTGGTCATTTTCTACCACTACTTCTTCGGCGCCGGTCCGACGGCATCGCAGATGTTCAGTGACCTGGAGTGGTGGCGGCCAAAGGGTTGGGCTCTGCGCTGGCTACCGGCGAAAGCCCTGGCCGATATGGCGCGTCAGGGATTTCCTGCCGCCGCGTTGCCGATCGCGGTTTTCACGGCACCGCTCCTGGTACTGCTCGCAATCGGCTTCGGGCTGTTCCGAAATGCCCTCGCACGTGCGGGACTGTTTTCTCTGGTCCTGGTCATGTGCGTATTCGTCTTCTACGGCTATACCGCAGAGAGCGTCTGGCGTTTTTTCGAGTGGCGCTTCCCCGCCGTCGTACTCGTGTTCTCCGGGATCGTGGCCGGCGCGGTCTTCGCGCCGTCGCTGGCCCATTCGGCCCTGCGCCGGGGCGCACTGGCGTTCATCGCCATCGCCGTACTCACATTTGCCACGATCTTCGTTTTGATGACCGAGATCACCGGAACCAACCCGGCTATCGCATTCAACGTGAGTCCGTGGCCCATCGTTTCGCTCTTCGGTCTGCTCCTGGTGGGTTATTGGCTGTCCGCGCTACACGCATCTGCCGGGGCGGGAGTCTGGCTCGGCAAGCGCTTGGGGGGAGGGGCCGGGTTTGCCGCGGGTGCGGTCTGCAGTGCGATTGCTGCATTCGTCCTCGCGTTCCCGATCTTCCAGCTATCGGCCGCGCGCATCGGAGTCGGTCTGGCCGCGCTCGCCTACGCAGGCGCCGTCGCCTGGCTCGGACCCAGCGATCGAAACGAAGCCTCTCGCGCCGGTTTGTTGCGTATGGCTGTCGGTCTCTTCGTCTTCGTGGCGATCTCACTTTCCAATTCGGCGGCTTCCTCCTTCCAGGTCCAGGCGCGCGACACGACCGCGCTTCGCCTGCTGGTCGCACTCGAGGAGTTCAAGGCAGCAGAGCAGACCTACCCGGACGACATCGCGGAGCTGGTACCGGAGTTTCTGGACGGAGTCCCGCGGCCTCGCATCGGCCTGCTCGCAGATGACGATGGGTTCACGTACACGAGTTTTGGCGACTCCTACGCATTGGAATTCGCGAGCGTCCTCTGGGTTCAGTGTCAGTACAGCCCCCCGTTCGAGTACGACGCCGATGACCTCGACGAAGCAGAAGGCCCGAGCGAGAATCCCGAGGAGGCAGAAACCTGGGAACTCGACGAACCCGACGTCGCCTCCGGCGCCGTGCCCAACGCCGATGATCTGGCCGCCCAGGCCCTCCTGGCTGAGCACGAACTCAATGGATCCTGGAGCTGTTCGAAGACGCCGCCTACTCTCTGGTAGGAGGCGATATGACCGACGCCGACACGAACAACGAAGAGGCTCCACGACAGGAGAGTCCCGACGCACTCCTGGGGCGCAGCGAACGCGTTCGTCGCGCCACGCGCACGGGCGCGGCCATCGCACAGGTCTACCTCGGCTACAAAGGGCTTCACCTTCTGGACCACGGCGTGTTGCGAGGCGTTGTACGTCGGGCGCGCCACAGTTGGCACAAGATCAGCGCGCGCACACTGCACGGCGCAGCTGAAGACCTGGGTGGCGTGCTGCTGAAGGCGGGACAGTTCCTCGGTGCGCGCGCCGATGTGCTGCCGCCAGCCTATATCGACCGACTCGAACATCTCCAGGACCGGGTGCGACCCAATCGCTATCCGGTCGTTCGCAGAGTGATCGAAGAGGAACTCGGAGCACCGCCAGAACAGGTCTTCGCGCGCTTCTGGCGCCGACCGATCGCCTCTGCATCTCTTGCACAGGTGCATCGCGCCACACTGTTCGACGGCCGTGAGGTCGCGGTCAAGGTGCAACGACCCGAGGTCGAGGCCGCCGTGCGAGCTGACCTGCGGAACCTGCGCGTGGCCACGCGCGCGATCGAGAGGATCGAAGGCACGCTGGGATACGCGCACCTGCTCGATCAGCTGGAAGAGAATCTGAAGCGCGAACTCGACTTCGGACTCGAAGCGTCGAGCGCTCTGCGCATAGCAGACAATTTTGCAGACGGTCGGGGTATCCGCATTCCCAAGATCGTCCCCTCATTGACGCGTAGACGTCTGCTCGTCACGGAGTACATTCCGGGAATCAAAGTGACGGACACACGCCGTCTACAGCGTGCCAATATCGACCCCTCGGCAATCGTCGCGCGACTACTGAATGCGTTCGCCGAGCAGATTCTGGAACACGGATTTTTCCACGGCGATCCACACCCCGGCAATCTGCTCGTGGTCCCCACCGATGACGGTGAGTTCGAGCTGGTTTTTCTCGACTTTGGCCTCATGCAGGAAGTGCCAGCAGATTTCCGCGAGCAGGTGATGCTTCTCGCCACGGGATTGTTGTCGCGAAACGTCGCAGCGACGTCGGCGAATCTGCGCAATCTGGGCCTGCGCACCAGCGATCCCGAGTCGGGAACCGTGGAGTGCGCCGCCGAGTTGCTGGTCGCCCTGGTGAAGCGCGGCAGCGAAGACGGCTGGCACGAAACCACCCGTGAAATCGGCCAGCAACTCGCGGATTTACTGCGCGACGACCCGGTCGCCAGCATTCCGCCGCACCTGTGGTTATTGGGGCGCGTCTTCGGACTGATCACCGGCGTCGCACATCAACTGGGGACGCCTCTCGACCTGGTCAAAGGCTTGCTCCCCTGGCTGGCTCGCCAATCGTGAGTCGAACACCGCTCGAGGTCGGACTGACTCCTTGGCGTGACGATGGAAGCGGCTCCGCAGCGCTGCACACTTCGCAGGCCGAACGAGCCGAAGAACTCGGTTTCCATTCCTATTGGCTGCCCGAAAGTCACTTCGTCGGCGAAGCTGCCTTACCGGCACCGTTACTACTGCTCGCAGCAGTAGCGGCGCGAACGAGTCGACTCAAGCTCGCAACCACCTCATACCTGCTAACGGTCCGACACGCGATTCATGTCGCTGAAGAGATTGCCGTACTCGACCGGTTGTCGAACGGACGTGTGATCCTCGGCGCTGGTCGCGGTTTCCGATCGGCGCTGTTCAAGGCTTTCGACGTCCCGGAAAAGGAGAAGCGCCATCGTTTTGGCCTGGCCCTGGAACTGATGACGCGTGCATGGCGCGGCGAGCCAGTGGCATTCGAAGGCGAGATGGATGAGCGCCCGGTTCGCCTCGCCCCGCTTCCGGTGCAGAAGCCGCACCCGCCGATCTGGGTCGCTGGCTTCGGACCGAAGGCTTTGGCACAAGTCGGCGGACTCGGCCTTCCCTATCTCGCATCACCGATGGAACCCTTGCCGGTCCTCATCGACAACTACGCGCGGCACCGCGAAGCCATTCCACCGGAGGTGCAGATCCGTGATCTGGCGGTACCGGTCATGCGCACCGTCTTCATCAGTCATAGCGAACCCGTCGTCGAACGTGTGCGCAAGTCGCTCGCGGAACAGAATGCAGCTCTCGCGCAAGCGGGAGCCGCCAGCCTGCGGAGGGCGGCCGGTGCCGACATCGACTCCGTGGCCCTGGTAGGAACGCCCGAGCAAGTAGCCGAAGGCATCCACCGTTACCGGGAGCAGATCTCCATGACCCATCTCGTGGCGCGACTGCGAGTACCCGGTGCGAGCGAAGTCGACATTGAAAATTCGCTGGAGCTACTGGCCGAGCTTCGAGCTGGGAATACGCTCTAGCGCGTTTAGCGTCAGTTCGAGTCCTCGGGGTTCGACCTTGTCGGGGAATCTGGATGCGGCCCGATAGATCGCTCCGAGCCGGTTGATCACCTCTCGCGACAGAGGGCGGCCGATTTCGCGATCGCGAATTGCGAGCAGTATCCGTCGGTTGAGCGGATCAAAGAAGCGCGCGTCGAACACCGCCTTCGGATGCATGACCGAAGCACGATCCGACACGTGCACCGCACCCATCAGATGCCCGAACTCGTGAATCACCGTCAGCGGCTCCACCTTGCGGCTTTCACAACGCGCGATCGCGTGGCGGCCAAATGACCGGGAAAGCCCGTAACGGTCATCGGGCAGACCCGGGGTCTGCCCTTTTCCGAATCGAGCCAGACCGACGACGAAACCTCCCTCGGAGGGATCGATCTGCGTCAGAGCATCGAGCAGTGGAGCGGGATGCCAGGGTGCATCGGGTGGGTCCCAGATCTGGTATTCGGGACGAAAGAGCAAGTCGGCTTCGCGAGAAAACACTCGACTCACTTCGGCAATCAGCCTGGCCGCCCGCTTTCGACCGAGATCACACCCGTCGAGCACGCGTACCGGAATGACACGCATACTACGGGGGCGCTGCGCCGCAACCAGGGTGTGGACGGCTTGCGCCAACGCCTCGTTGGTAATTGCCATGGAATCGAGGGCGGCTTGTACGATCGTTGCGTCCGGACTCTCGTGGTCCGTGTTGATGCGTTCGCTCCAAACGATCCCCTTCTTATCATACAAGCGGTAACTGACTGAAACCCGGCCCGAGGCCGGGCCAAAGCGATTGCGGATCCAACCGACACGCATAGGTGTCATGCTGAAACTCTGATACTGGACTCCAGCGAACTCATCGAGCGTCGCAGAGAGAGCGTAGTCGAGTTGCGCAGAACTCAGCGCGTGCGCCAATTCCGCCTCGTCGAGCGCCAAGGGATCAAATTCGACTGTCTGGACATCCGAGAAATCACCGGAACGCACCAGAGTTTCGCGTGCATCTCGGCGCAGACCCATCACAAGATCGCCTGCAAATGCGGCATCCCCTGTCCGGTGATCTCCCTCGCGACGGATACTGAACCAGCCGAACTGAATACCGGGAGACGATCCGTTCCGGACTTCGATGGGCCGCGTGTCCTCGAAACGGGCAAGACCGATACTGGGAAGCGAGGGATCGCGCTCGACGGGCGTCGCCCAGGTCAGGTGAGGAAGGATGGGAAGCGGCGCTTGCGTGCTGGCGCAGGACAGCGTGAAGACCAGCGCGACGATCCGGCTGACCATCCGCGTGCAGCGGCCGGCAGCATCAGGAAGAGGCATGCTCTTCGAGGCGCGTGAAAATCACGAACGCCATCGAAGGACGCTTCGACGCTTCGCGCATCGCGAACTGGATGTTCTCGAGCGTCCACCCCTGCTTGACCGTTTCATTGATGATTCGCTGCAGGTCGTCGTCGGTCACCGACGAAGTCTCGACGACTTTGTACTCGAGGTCAGCCACGGAAGCGTTGCGCCCAACTCTTTGAAAAATAGCTGATGATGCCGTCCGCGCCTGCGCGCCGGATCGCGATCAGGCTTTCGTCGATTGCGCGCTCCGCGTCGAGCCAACCCTGGGCGATCGCGGCTTGCATCATGCTGTACTCCCCCGAGACCTGATACGCGAAAATCGGCACATCGAGGCGATCCCGCGCAGCGCGCACGATATCGAGACAGGGCATGGCCGGTTTCACCATCACCATATCGGCACCTTCGATCAGATCCTCTTCGATCTCGACCAGCGCTTCGCGCGCGTTCGCCGGATCCATCTGATAGCCGCGGCGATCTCCGGTCATGGGCGCAGACTCGGCCGCATCGCGAAAAGGACCGTAGAAAGCGGAAGCGTACTTGGCGGCGTACGAGAGGATCGCACGATCCGCATAGCCTTCGCCGTCGAGCGCTTGACGGATCGCGCCGACTCGCCCGTCCATCATATCGCTGGGAGCAATCACGTCGGCGCCGGCCCGAGCGGCCGAAACCGCCGTTCGCGCCAACAGCGGGAGCGTCGCGTCGTTGTCTACGTCCCCGTTCTCGTACACGCCGCAGTGCCCGTGGTCGGTGTACTCACAAAGGCACACATCCACGACCACGACCAGATCGGGGACCGCCTCCTTGATCGCCCGCGTCGCTCGCTGAACGACGCCATCGTCATCGTAGGCACCAGATCCCAGAGCATCTTTGTGTTGCGGAATTCCGAACAGGATCACACCGCCGATACCGAGATCGGCAATGCGCTTGGCCTCGTCACTCAATCGGTCGACCGACAAGCGATCGACACCGGGCATCGATGCTACGGACTCTCGCACTCCGTGTCCTTCGACACAGAAGATCGGGTCGATCAGTTGGGCAGGCGTCAGATGCGTTTCGCGCACGAGATCGCGCATTCCACTGCTGCGTCGCAGTCGACGCGGACGATGTTCAGGAAATGGCATCGCTTCCCTCCGCAAAGGCCCGTTCAAGTACTTTCACCAGTCCTTCGTCGCTCTGCCGCTCGGCGATCACGGGCTCGGCTTTCGACCAGCGCGCAACCTCGGTTGCAGTCGTCGGCCCGATACACGCGAAGACGACCTGCCCCTCGAGAGCCTCGCACTCGGTCTTGGAAATCGTCGAAAAGAAGTGCTCCACGGTAGATGGGCTGGTGAAGGTCACCGCATCGATTCCCTGTTTCACGACCTCGTGCAACTTCGCGGCCGAGCCTTCGGGCATGCGGGTGCGATAGGCCACTACAGGATCTACCTGGGCCCCCTCTCCGAGCAGTGCGGTCAGCAGGCGCTCCCGGGCGCGCTCTGCGCGCGGATAGAGCAGCTTCCGGCCGCGCAGTGGGCCGGTTCGAGCAATCTGACGAGCCAGTTCATCGGGGAGCGACGCTCCGCTCGGAACCACGTCCACACGCAACCCGGCGGCGCGCGCTGCGCCGGCCGTCGCCTCTCCGATACAGGCGACTGCGACGCGTGACAGGTCGCGACCCTCGAGGAGGGCGGCGCAGAATCGCACTGTATTGGCGGACGTGAATACCAACCAGTCGTAGCTGGAAACCTCGGCCAGCGCTTGTGCCAGGGACTCTTCGTCTTCGGCGGCCACGAACTCCAGAAGGGGGAGAACGACGGGCTGGGCGGCCCGCCGAAGCAGTTCGAGCGCCAATCCGGTCGACTGGTCTTCGCTGCGCGGTACGAGCACGCGTCGTCCGAACAGTGGCCGCTTTTCGAACCAGGCAAGTTCATCGCGAAATTGTACGACCTGCCCGATCACGATCGTCGTCGGTGCTTTCAAACCTTCGTCTCGAACCCTTTTAGGCAGATCAACTAGCGGCGAGCACACGACCTTTTGGCGCGGCGTTGCCCCGGATGCGATCGCTGCAGCAGGCGTCTGCGGATCGCGCCCGGTCGAGAGCACGCGTGCCACGATATCGTCCAGCCATGCAGTGCCCATCAGAATGACCAGAGTCTCCGCACCTCGTGCGAGCCCTTCCCAGTCGACGCGGTCGTCGTTCGTTTCCTTGCCCCGATGCCCCGTGACGACCGTAACCGAAGAAGATACGCGTCGATCCGTTACTGGAATCCCCGCGTAGGCCGGTACGGCCACGGACGAAGAGATGCCCGGTACGATCTCGAAGGGAATCCCCGCCTGCCGCAACGCGCTGGCCTCTTCTCCTCCGCGTCCAAACATGAAGGGATCGCCCCCCTTCAAACGCACGACGTCGTGACCGGCAAGCGCTTTGCTGACCAACAAGTCCGCGATCTCGCTCTGTAATACGCCTCGCGTACCATCGCCCCGCTTGCCCACATCGATGCGCTCGCATCCCTCGGGCGCCAGCCCGAGCAGAATCGGATCGATCAGGGCGTCGTAGAGCAGCACCTGTGCATTCTGCAGCTCTCGAAGAGCTCGCACAGTGAGTAGATCGGGGTCGCCGGGACCGGCCCCGACGAGCACGACACGTCCACTCACCCCTGTCCCTCGATCAGACGACCGGCGCCGCGCTGTAGAAGTTCGCGTCCGAGCGTAACGCCGAGCATCTCGGGTCCGCCTAGCTCGGCCTCCGCTGATCCCTCGACTCTTTCGCGGCCGTCGGGCGACATCACGAGTGCGCGCAACTGCAGGCGGATGCCGTGGATCGAAGCGTGCACGGCGAGAGGCGTCTGGCAGTCACCGCCCAGTTCGAAGAGCAGTGCGCGCTCCGCGCGTACTTGTGCCGCCACATTGGTGTTCTCGAGTTGCGCGATGATCTGGTGAATATCTTCATCGTCGATTCGCACCTCGAGCGCGAGCGCCCCCTGGCCCGCGGCCGGCACGTATCGCTCCGGGTCCAGGGGATCGAGAATGCGATCCTCCATTCCCAGGCGTATCAGACCGGCGGAAGCAAGTAGCACGCCGTGCAGATCCATGGACTCGATCTTGGCGAGTCGCGTGGGAACGTTTCCGCGAATCGGCACGGGCTCGAGTTCGGGACGCAGTGAGCGCAGGAGCGCGATGCGGCGGGCACTTCCGGTTCCGACCCGCGCACCTGGCGGAAGCGATGCGAAACGTCGACCGGGTGCTCCCACAAAGGCGTCTCGCGGATCCTCGCGTTGTGGATAAGCACCGATCGTCAAACCGTCCGCAAGCGCGGTTGGAAGATCCTTGGCGCTGTGTACGGCCAGATCGATGGAACCCTCCAGCAGGGCTTCTTCGATCTCCTGCACCCAGAGCATCTTGCCGCCCGAGGCCGAAATCGGACCTTCGAGGCGATCACCGGTCGTCGTGATCTTGACCAGCTCTACCTCACATCCAAGTTTTCGCAACTGGGCTGCAGTCCAGTCCGCCTGTGCGATGGCGAGATCGCTTCCCCGAGTTCCGAGTCTCAACGTCGTCAATCTTCTTCCTCATCCAGGTCGAAAAGGAGACTCACCGCCTGGGCATAGTACGGACCGGTTCCATTTTCGGCTTCTGCGCGAAGTCGTTCCAGTGGACGATGCAAAATCTTGGCGGCGATTGCCTCGGACATTCGCGTCAAGTCCGCCTCATCTGGATTTCGTGGGTCTGAGGCAATTCCGGCACTTCGGAGCTCGGCCTCGAGCAGTTCCTGAGTTCGCTGTCGCAACTGGCGGATGGTAGGGACCAGAGGCAGAGCTGCGTACCAACGTTCGAAGCGCACCCGTTCTTCGACGACGATGGCTCGCGCGGGATCCAGCGCTTCGAGACGGGCGCTGCGCCCCCGCTCCGCCACACCCTCGAGGTCGTCGAGGTCGTAGACGTACACGTCGGGAAGTTCCTGACAGTCCGGCTCCACGTTGCGCGGGATACCCAGGTCGATCATCAGTACGGGTCGACCGTGGCGATCGTGTTGAGACGCGCTGAGCCGCTCCCTGGTCAAGATCGGACGCTCGACGTTGATCGAGGTGATCACTACATCCGCCAGTGCAATCTCTTCATCCAGGTCGTCGAGGGTGCGCGCGCTCCCGTCCAGCCGCACGGCCAGAGCACGGGCGGGCTCCGCAGAACGATTGACGACCACCGTGTCGCGCACTCCCGCGTCGCGCAGACCGATGGCCGCCGATTCCGCCATTTCACCCGCGCCCAGCAGGAGTACACGCTTGCCCTCAAAGGACTCAAAAACTTCGCGCGCGAGCTGCACACCGACGCGCGCGACCGAAACCGATGACGCGCCCAGACCTGTTTCGGTGCGAATCCGCTTGCCGGTGCGAAATGCCCGTTGGAAAAGTCGGTTGAGAATCGGTCCACAACTGCGCGCCTCGACGGCACAACGGTAGGCCGCCTTGACCTGACCCAGGATCTGCGCCTCGCCTACGACCATGGAGTCGAGGCTGGCTGAGAGTTCGAACAGATGGGTGACGACATCGGCCCCGCGCAACTCGTACAACTGATCGGCCCTGGCGCTTCCATCGCCGATCTCTGCATGAAGGAAGCTGTTGAGGATCTCGAGCCCGTCGTCGATGCTCGGACCGACACCGATCAATTCGGTGCGATTGCAGGTCGAGACGAGAACGACCTCGGCAAGCGAGGGTACCTGCACCAGTTTCTCGTCGATTACGGCAGCGCGGTTGCTCGGAACCGCGTAGCGTTCCCGCACGGCAACCGGCGCCGTGCGATGGTTGAGTCCAACCAGAAAGAGATTCACGCTGCGGCTCCGAGCAAACGGATGCCGAGGTAGAAGAAGGCCAGGAATGCGAAACCCAGCACGACTCCGCGGGCGGGTACCGCTCCGTGTTGGCGACGTACCAGACGGACGCCAACGGGTCCCAGATAGATCACCCAGGCCACCAGCAGGAACAGGCTGTGGTTGTTCCAGGGACTCGGACTGCGCCCCATACCCCAGGCAAAGCCGGTAACGACGCCCAGACTCAAGAACGCGAAGCCCAGGCCAAGCGTCCAATGTTCGGCGCGATCCAGGCTCTCGAGCGAGGGCAACACCACCGGTCCCGATCTCTTGTTCTTGAGCAGGCGTTTTTTGACCAGGTAACCGAGCCCCGCGAGGCTGGCGAGCCCGAGCAAGCTGAAACCACCAGTCGAAAGCAGGATGTGCGCGTGCATCCAGCCAGAGCCCGTGTCTGCGACCACATCCACCGGGACGGACGACTGGAAGCCGATCTCCGCACTCATTGTAAACAGGGCGGCGATCCCGGCCACCCAATGTGTTGCGACGCGCACGCGAGCGATACGCAAGCAGACCAGATAGGCAACCACGAGCAACCAGCCAATCAGAGAGAGCGCAGCGGGAAAACTCTCCAATGGGATCGGGGGGGTCTCGAGATGGAGGGCCAGGAAGCCGGATGCGTGCAGCAAAGCACCTACGCCGAGCAACCACGCCGCCGTCACCGAGGGGCGGCCGCGCCAGCCGAGTGCGGACGCAGACACGTATAACGCCATCGCACAGGCGTGTAGGAACTGCGTCATCGGCCCATCTTCTCCATCTGCGCGCGGATCTTCGCGGCATCGTCCACCATCTCGAAAATCCGGTAGTTCGGCTCGCCGAAGAGCACGAATTGAACTTCTTCGAGGCTTCCGGGCGACTCGAGAAAGCGTTTGACCTCTTCGAGCATGATTTCCGCGCAATCTTGCACGGAAAAACCGCCGACTCCGGTGCCGATCGCCGGAAATGCGATCGAGGTCAGGCCCCGTTCGGCAGCGAGTTCGAGCGAAGCGCGGGTGCAGGCGCGCAGGGAATCTGCATTCACGCTGCTGCCCAGTTGCATACCGGCCGCGTGAATGACGTGGCGGGCGGGCAGATTACCCGCCCCGGTCAGTGCGGCCGCTCCCAATTTGATCGGCCCGTGCTCGTCGCACTCGGTCTGGATCGAAGGGCCACCGGCCCGGCCGATCGCCCCTGCCACGCCCGATCCGAGCCGTAGCTCGGTATTGGCGGCGTTGACCACGGCATCGACCTCAGCGGCCGAAATGTCCCCTTCATGCAGGCGAATTCGCGCCAATTGAAGCCTCCGGATGCCTGATCTTCGCCCCCCGTGGCGCGTCGGGCAAGCGCGTGGATCTCGAGAGGCTTCCAGCCCTGTCCTACGCCGTCCGCTATAGCTGGCCGGGACTTGGCCCCCCTCCCCAGCCCGGGTAGAATCCGCGCTGAATATGGTTTCTGATGGGACGGATTTGATGGAACGGCTGCTGCTGCAACGCCTCTTTGGGCGACCGTATGGAGGGCTGATCGCGGTCCTGGCGATGGCATTGGGCTTCGCCTGCTCGGGCTCTCCGCCCTGGTTTGAGGTCGTGAGCCTCGAGCAAGCCAGCCAGATGCTCGGCGACCCCAAAATCGCCCTGGTCGACGCCGTGTCGGACGGGGACGACCAGCCCGGCCCGCTGCCGGGAGGTGTGCGCTGGAAGCTCAGTTCATCGCCCGCCCAGCCTCCCGAGAACGTGCCTCAGCTGGCCGGGGTGCTCATCGTCGGCTCCGAAAAGCGTATTGCGTACCGATCGGCGGCGGCTCTGGCCCGGGCGGGAAACCAACCCATCTATGTATTCATCCCAAGCGATGCCGACGAGCGAAGCCGGCTGTATGCTTCGGCACTGCAATCTGAAGAAGGCCCCCGTGGCAACGATTCTTGACGTAACCGACGCGACTGGAGGTTTCCCGTGGCAACGATTCTTGACGTAACCGACGCGACCTTTGAGCAGGAGGTATTGAAATCCCAGACCCCCGTGCTCGTGGACTTCTGGGCGGAGTGGTGCGCCCCCTGCCGTCAGCTCGCACCCGTCATCAAGGAACTGGCCGAAGAATACGGCGATCGCCTGAGAGTGACGAAGGTCGATGTCGATTCAAACCCGAAGACCGCGAGCAATCTGCAGGTGCGCTCCATGCCCACGATCCTCTTTATCAAGGACGGAACGGTGGCCAGCGCACTCATCGGACGGCAGCCAAAAGACAAGCTGAAAGAACAGATCGACAGCATGCTGGCGTAGGCTCGCCGCGTTTCCCGGAGTGGGTATCGGGAGCAATCAAGCGATCGTCACGGGTACGTCGCCCGCCTAAGGAGCCCTAAAAAAGCGCACCGGCCAGTGGCGACTGAGGGCCTTGCGATAAAGCAGTGGATCGGGATTGACCGCTACCGGGTGGCCGACGAGATCCAGTAGTGGCAGGTCGGTGATCGAATCCGTGTAGAAGTAGCTCTTCGCCAGCTCGATGCCCTCGCGCTCGATCAGCTGTTGGATCCAGTAGATCTTGCCCTCGCCGAAGCAGATCGGCTTGAGCACCCGTCCCGTCAACACGCCGTCGTCTGCTTCGAGGTGGGTGTACAGCGTGTGTTTGACGTTGAGGTGAGTCGCGATCGGGTAGATGACGAATTGGGTCGCGCCCGAAACCAGCGCGACCAGATGTCCGTCTTCGATGTGCTGGCGCACGAGTCGATCGGCTTCCGGATAGATCACCGGGATCAATTGCTCCCGGACCATGCCCTCGACCTCGCGAGCGAGCGCTTGTTCGTTGCGGCCTGCGAAAATCTGAAGATTGCGCTCGGTCCAGCGTTCAATATCGAGCAGATTGAGCTTGTAGCGCAGGTAGGCCCCGAGACCCGCCAGTACCTGCCATGTGTCGATCTCGCCGCGCTCGTAGAGTTCCTTGAAGAACATATTCGCGGAGTTCTCCGAGATGATCGTCTTGTCGACGTCGAAGAACGCGCCCACGCGGAGCCGAGCACTACCCATGAGAGGATTCTAGCCCAGCAAGAAAGTCACTGTGGGGGGAGGATCGGTTCAGAAGATGTACCTCCGCATGGAGATGTTCATCAACAGACCCAGACCGATCATGCACGTGAGCAGTGAAGATCCGCCGTAAGACAACATGGGCAGAGGCACGCCCACGACGGGCAGAACACCGACCACCATGCCCACATTGATCGCGCCCGCCCAGAAGAACAGCGCCACAACGCCCACGGCGAGATAGGTTCCGAACAGATCCCTCGACGCGTGGGCGATCATCAGGCCGCGGATCATCATACCCAGATACAGCAGCAACACCGCCCCCGCGCCAACGAAACCCCACTCCTCAGCCAGCACCGAGAAAACGAAGTCGGTCTGCTGCTCGGGGAGGAAATCGAGCTGACTCTGCGGCCCGCGCAGATACCCCTTGCCAAAAAGCCCACCTGAACCGACTGCAATCCGGCTCTGAATCGCGTGATAGGCGGCGCCCAGGGGATCGCGTTCGGGGTTGAGGAAGGTGAGGACGCGTTCCTTCTGGTAATCGTGCAAATAGAAGAACCAACCCGTCAACGCCGCCGCTGCACCCGCCGCAGCCAGGCTGACCAGTGATCTGATGCGTACGCGCGCCACGAGCAGATAGGTGCCCGGCACGATCAAGATCAGAAGGGTGGTGCCGAGATCCGGTTGGCGTAGCACGAGCGCCGCCGGAACAGCCATCAGCAGTGCTGGCGCCACGAGATCGGTCAAGCCGATTTCCGCATTCGAGGTGCGGCGTGCGAGCAGGCGGGCGAACAGGATCATCACGGCCAGCTTCGTCGGCTCCGAGGGTTGCAGGCGGATCGAACCAAACACGAGCCAGCGCTGTGAACCGCCGATGATCGGGCCAGTCAGCAGAACCGCAGCGAGCAGACCGATACACAGGAAATACAGCGGGAACGCCAGTCGTTGCAGGTTGCGGTAGTCCAGCAGGAGCGTCACCACAAGGGCGCCCAGACCGACTCCGGTCCAGATGAGCTGACGCCAGGCCGTATCTGGAATCCCACCCGTCTGCTCCGGCGAGGCAGAGATCAGGTTTACGACTCCGATGATGGCCAGCGACAGTCCCATGACGAAGATCGGCCACTCGAAGTTCTGAATCAGACGTCGATCAATGGCTGCCAAGCGCTGCGACCTCCTGTTCAGGTGGCGCTGGACGCGCTGCGATTTCCTTTTCGAGAAACGCCTTGGCGATCTGGGCGGCAATTGGCGCCGCCGTCGAACTGCCATGACCGCCGTGCTCGACGAGTACGGCAATGGCGATCCGCGGTTCGTCCGCGGGCACATAGGTGGCGAACCAGGCGTGGTCTCGTTGGGCTTCGGGGATCAGGCTCTCGTCCTTGACCGGATCCTTGGCGAGCGCAACGACCTGTGCGGTGCCCGTCTTACCCGCCGCCGAGGTCTTCTCCGGCAGGCGTCTCATGGCGTAGCCGGTGCCGCGCCTCTCTTTCACGACCCCGCGCAGCCCCTCGCGCACTTTGGCCAGTGCTTCGCGACTGATCGGCACCTCACCCAGAACCTCTGGGGCCCTCTTCTCGATCAGATCGCCTTCAGGGCTCTCGGTGCGATCGACCAGATAGGGCTTGTAGCGGGTACCGCCGTTGCCGATCGCCGCGTAGACACTCGCGAGTTGGATCGGCGTAACCAGGTCAAAGCCCTGCCCGATCGAGATCGAGATGGTCTCGCCCTCGATCCAGGGCTCGCCAAAGCGCCGCTCCTTCCACGCCGACGTGGGAATCAATCCCGACATCTCGCCTCGCAGCTCGATGCCCGTCCGCTTGGCAAAGCCCAGTTCCCTCGCGTAGTACGCAATTTTGTCGACACCCAGCTTGTGGCCGGTCTGGTAGAAAAACACGTCGCAGGACTCGACGATGGCTCGATGCAGATCGACCCAGCCGTGACCGCCGCGCTTCCAACAGCGATAACGACGCCGACCCAGCTTGTAAGAGCCTCCGCAGTGAACCCGTGTGTTCTCCTCGATGACTCCCTCCTCGATGCCCGCCAATGCGGTCACGACCTTATAGGTAGAACCGGGTGGATACTGGCCGGCAATCGCGCGATTGTGCAGTGGCTTGGTCGGATTCGCAGTGAACTCCTTCCATTGCTCGGTATCGATCCCGATCGCGAACAAGTTCGGGTCGTAGGACGGCCTGTTTGCCAGCACCAGGACCTTTCCATCACGCGGATCCAATGCGACGACCGCGCCATTTCGCCCGGCCTTCTCGAGCGCCGCTTCCGCAATGCGCTGCAAATCGCCGTCGATCGTGAGTACGACGTTGTGTCCCGGTTGCGGTGCGACTGCCCCTAGAAGCTGCAACTCGCGTCCGTGCGCGTCGACGAGCAGGTTGCGACCACCATCGCGGCCCCGCAGCTCGGCGTCGAGCAGCCACTCTACGCCTTCTTTGCCGATCACATCGCGCGGACGATAGCCCTGAAAGCGACGGCTCTTGAGTTGCTCCGCGTCGATCTTGCCGAGCCAGCCCAGAAGATGCGCGGCGCTGGATCCGTTGGGATAGGCGCGCACCGGATTGACCTGCGTGAGCACACCTTTGAGCGCCCACAGACGAGCCTCGATTCGCGCCAGGGCATTGCGCGGGAGATCGTGCGCGGCGCGCCGTTGCTGAAAGCTGGCTCGTCCACGCGGCTTGCCGAAGTTCGCCAGGAGGGTCCCCCGTTCCAGGTCCGCGAGCCCCGCGATGCGCCCCAGTGTGCGCTCGAGATCATCGGTTTCGTTCGCCACCACGAGAACGTCGAATGATGGGCGCGAGTCGACCAGAATTTCCCCGTTGCGATCCAGAATCATGCCCCGCGGGGCCATCACGCGACTCGTGCGCACGCTATTTCTCTCAGCGTGATGGCGGTAGGTTTCGCCTTCGATGACCTGCAGGTAGAAAAGCCGCGAGAGCAGGAGCAACCAGACCGCAATGACCACCGGAGCGGCCCCGGCCAGTCGACGCTCCAGGGCGCTGTCGGGGCCGGAATTCGAGAACGAAGTCACGGGCGAGTTCGCGAGCCGCTAGAACCCAATGTGGGCCAGGCCGACTCGCCTTCTGGATCGAAGTCCAGACGCATGAAAACAGCCAGCAGGGGCGCAGCGATCAGCGTTGTGAGAAGTGCGCTGCCCGGGACTCGAAGCGCGAGTTCCGACCACGTAAGCGAAGCGTCGGGAGCGAACAGGCGGAGCGCGCCACCCAGCAGGATCCAGTCGAACACTGCATAACCCGCCACGTAGATCGCCCAGGGAAGTGCCGCGCGCAGATACAGCGCGCGATCGAGCAGCCGAGTGGCGGCGGCCGCCGTGCCGCGCAACAGGGCGTACAGGCCCGGTGGTGAGCCGGACAGTACGTCGAACACAAAACCCATTCCGAACGCGAGCACCAGACCCTGCGTCGCGGCCGCCCTGAGCCCCATCGCCAGCGCGAAAATCAGCACGAGATCCGGTCGCGTGCGAACAGGCAGGACCTCGGCCACGAGCGACTGGCCCAGAAGCAGCGCGACTGCGAGCCCGAGCAGCTTGAGAAAGAGGATCATCCGTTGCCCTCGGGAAGCTTGGACTCCTTGGGCCAGAGCCCTGGATCATCACTGGAGAAGGCTTCGCTTGGCGGCAGTGTGCGCTGCTCGAGAATCACGTAGACCTCTTCGAGCCTGCTGAAATCGACAGCGGGCTTGAGTCTCGCGACCTGGAAAAGACCGAAGCGTTTGTGCTCGACTTCCGAGATATACCCGACCGCCAGCCCCTTCGGGTACACGGCTCCGAGTCCCGACGTCAGCAGAAGATCTCCTTCCTGAACATCGTCGTCGCGCAGTACGTAATCGAATTCGCACGCGCGATCCGTACCGCCGCGCACGCTGCCGCGGGCGCGCGAGCGCTCGACATAGGCATCGACACGGCTCTGCGGATCGACCACCAGGAGGACTTTCGCAGCACTCGGGGTGGTCCCCGATACCAGACCGACAACGCCGGAGTCGGTGATCACGGGCATGCCGGGCCGAATACCGGCGACCGATCCCTGGTCGATGATCACCGACTGGAACCAGGACGAATGATCCTGGTGAACGACATTGGCCGGAACCATGGGTACGTCGCGTTGAGCGCGGAAGCCGGCCAGCTTCTGGAAGCGAACGCTGGACAGGATCGCCTCCCGGTATTGCAGGTTCTCTTCCTCGAGTCGCGCGAGGCGATCCAACAAGCGCTCGTTGGCCTGGCGAACGGCCACGAGTGCCAGATAGTCCCGCCAGACCGCGCGTACTTCGCGCACGGGTAGAGTCACCATGCGCTCCAACGGCAAGGTGATCCCCAACACGAGCCTGGGTGCAATTCCAAACTCTGCGGGACCGCGCTGCGAGCTCATTCCGAACACACAGAGCGAACAGAGCATCAGGTACGTGAGGGGGTAGCGAAAGCGGCGCAGTAGATCGCCCAAGGCGGTTCAGAATCCCCCGGTTCAGTTCATGCGCGGTCCGTGACGTCCTGCAAGAGCTGAGGGTCGTCGAGACAGCGACCGCAGCCCATGACCACGGCGGTAAATGGATCTTCTGCCAACATAATCGGCAGTCCGGTCTGCTCCCGTAGCAGAACGTCGAGATTTTCGAGTAAAGCACCGCCTCCGGTGAGTACGATGCCCTTGTCGGCGATGTCGGCCGCCAGTTCCGGCGGAGTGCGTTCGAGCGCGATCTTGGCCGCCTCGACCAGCGCGTTGACCGGCTCGGTCAGGGCCTCTCGCACGTCTTCCGTGTTGATTTCGAGCGTCTTGGGAACCCCGGCCACCAGATCGCGGCCCTTGACCACCAGGGTCTGCGCCTCGTCGGAGGGGTATGCGGAGCCGATCTTGATCTTGATCTGCTCCGCGGTGCTCTCGCCGATCAACAGATTGTACTTTCGCTTGACGTAATTGAGGATCGCATCGTCCATCTTGTCGCCTCCGACGCGCACGCTATTCGCGTAGACGATTCCGGAGAGCGAGATGATCGCGACCTCGGTGGTTCCACCCCCGACGTCAATGATCATATTGCCCGAGGGTTCGGTAATCGGCAGACCAGCTCCAATCGCGGCGGCCATCGGTTCTTCGAGCAGGTACACCTCTCGCGCACTGGCCGAGAGAGCCGACTCGCGCACCGCGCGCTTTTCGACCTCGGTGATACCTGAGGGAACGGAGATCACGATGCGCGGCCTCAAGAGCGTTGAACGATTGTGAGCCTTCTGAATGAAGTAGCGCAGCATCGCCTCGGCGATCTCGAAGTCGGCAATCACACCGTCGCGCAACGGCCGTACGGCCCGGATCGATCCGGGAGTGCGGCCTAGCATGCTCTTGGCCTCTTTGCCGACCGCACGCACGCGATGCTTGTCCGTGTCGACCGCGACCACGCTAGGTTCGCTCGAGATGATGCCGCGACCCTTTGCATAGACCAGCGTATTCGCGGTCCCGAGGTCAATCGCGAGATCGTTCGAGAACACCCCGAGCAGCCGGTTGAGCGTTTTCAGCATGCGACCTTCACCTCGTGGTGCTGCGCCCAAAAACGACCTGCAGCGATTGCTGCCGGTCGGGGGGAGTGGGCATAAAGTTCCAAGATTTCGCGGGTTTCCGGGGACTGGCCCGGACTCGTGATTTTACGGGCGGGCCCGTGCGAGCGCAAGCGCGAGCTGCGGAAAACGCAGGTATTCAGTTGCGCCCGCTGCCTGCCGTTCTCTAGCTTTCGCGGACCCTGAACCCCCTGGGGTTTTGTACCACCACCCTCCGTCGGCGAGAACGTCATGAACATGTGGAAGTGGATCAGATACGGCGTCGTAGCGGCGGTCGTGCTCGCATTTGTCCTGGTATTCGGCCAGCCTGGCAGTGGCGGGAATTCGACGGCGAGCGTGGCGGAAGTGAACGGCGAGGCAATCTCTCGCGACGTATTCGAGTTTTTCCGCGAGATCAACGATCGCAACCTCAAAGAATTCACCGGGGGTCTCGATGCCGAGCGGCTCAGGGCCCTGCTCGACGAGCGAACGCGAAACGGACTGATTCAGCGCTACATCGTGGCGCAGGAGGCTCGAGCTCTCGGTCTGAACGTACCCGACGCCGCATTGCGCGTAGCTCTGCAGAGCAACCCGGACTTCCAGAGCGGCGGTGTCTACAATCGAGAACTGCTGGAACGCTACCTGGCGCGCGTGGGGCTCGGCACCCGCGAGTACATGGAAGAACACCGGCGCGACCTGCTGACGCGAAAATTCTCGCGAATGGTCGAATCGACGGTGCGCGTTTCAGACGCGGCCGTACGCGACTCGATCATTCAAGGCCGAACGACCCTGAAACTGCGGGTCGCCACGGCTGAAGCGAAGAGTTTTGAGGACCGGATCGAACTGAGCGATGAAGAGGTCAGCGCACTGGTCGATGGCGAGCCGGAGCGCATCCGGGCGCTGTACCAGAGTCGGGAATCCGAGTTCCGCCAGGCCGAGGAGTTGCGGGCCAGGCACATTCTGTTCGCCGGAGACGATGGAGCCGCCCGCGCCCTCAAGGCCAAGGCCCGCGTCGAGGCGGGCGAAGACTTCGCCGACGTCGCGAAGGAGCTTTCCGACGATGCTGCGACCAAGGAACAGGGAGGAGACCTGGGACGATTCCCCCGAGGCCGCATGATGGCGCCGTTTGACGAAGTGGCTTTTGGCCTGGAGGTCGGCGCGATCTCGGGACCCGTGGAGACCGAGCGAGGCGTCCACCTGATCCGAGTCGACGAACACCAGGAGGCGGTCGAGAAATCCTTCGAAAGTGTTGCCCAACAGCTCGCGCGCGAGCTATTGACGTCCGAACGAGCCGCCGGAGCCGCGCGCACGGCGATCGATGAATTGATCAAGAAGGCTCAGGCGGGCGAATCCTTTCTCTCGGCCGCGGCCAGCCTGAAGATCCCGGTCGAGGTCACTCCGCCCTTCCAGCTGTCAGAGGGCAAGATTCCCGGACTGGATGGGGTTGAGGGCATCGTGGAGACGGCCTTCGCCCTGAGCGAGGAAAACCCCGTAGCGGCGCGGACGCTCGTACGGGGCAATTCGTTTTTCGCGATCGATCTCCTGGAGCGCTCGGAACCGGAAGAGGAGAGCATTCAGGCGGCCATGACGGCAACGCGCGAGAAGCTCCTACAAAATTCGCGGGCGCTCACGAGCAATCTCTGGCTGAACGAACGGCGACGAGAACTCGAACAGGCCGGGGCAATCCGCCTCTTCGACCTGTACCCGCAGAACTAGTGCGCTGCGGAGCGGCGACGCTCCTCGCCTTCGTGGTGCTCGCGGGCAGTCCGGGTTGCGCGCGCACCCTGTACAACTTCGGCGAAGTACACGAGGGGCAGATCTACCGCTCGGGGCAGCCCTCTCCCCTCTTCTTGCGCTGGCTTGTCTCGAAGCGCGGTGTTCGCACGCTGATCAACCTGCGCGGTCGCACTCCGGGATTCGAGAGCGCCTTCGCCGCGCATCACGGGCTGCGCCTGTACTCGTTCAACCTGTCGGCGAGCCGACCTCCATCACAGGACGACGTGGAGCGCTTCTTGCGGATCGTGCGCGATCCGGCGAACCATCCACTCCTCGTGCACTGCAGAAACGGTGTCGACCGCACGGGTTACATGGTCGGCCTGGTGCGCACAACCGACGACGGCTGGACCGTCGAGCGAGCCACGAACGAGATGAACCGCTACCTGCAGTTCTCCTGGCTCAACTCGGCCCCTCAACGGGTTCTTACGGAGCATCTGCGCGCCGAGGACTGAACTCTTCTGCAATCAGTCGCCCAGGACGCAGTAACCCGCAGATGGCTGAATGCCCGCGGTGGCTCCCGCCTGAATCGTGGCGATGCTCTGATTGATCGTCAGCTTGAACGCCGTGATGTCATTGGCATCGACCGCAGTGGCGAAACCGCTCCGGTTGCCGTCGACGTCGTAGAGTTCGCACGCGGTCGAGCCCGCGTTGCCCGGATCGAAGTCATCCGACGGGCAATCCGTGGCAAAAGCGATCGTCTTGTTGATCGCACCCTTGAACTTGGTGATGTCATTCGCGTCGATCGACGTGTGAAACCCATCCGCCGCCGCGTAGGCCGTATCGCAAGCATTTCCGATACCGTCGCAGTCGTCGTCAGCCTGCCCACCCGTGGTCGAATGACCTGCGGGTTGTGAACCCGGTGGAGCCGGGTTCGAGGTTACGGGGCAGTTGTCACAGGCATCGCCCACGGAGTCCAGGTCTGCGTCCTCTTGCAGAGCGTTTGAAACCGTCGGGCAGTTGTCGGTGGCATCCGGCTCTCCGTCACCGTCTCCATCTGGAGGAGACGCCTGCGCGACGATAGTCCCCGTCGCCACGGGATCGGTGGCCAGTGCAGCGGTGACGATGAGGTTTCCCTGTACGGTGGCCGTTCCTTCTCCCGTGGCGCTGACAGTCATCGTTCCCAGGGGTATGCCCAGGATCGTCTGCAACTCACCCAAGATCGGATCGCCCCCGTTGAAGCGGAGCACATTGCCGGATATGAAATGGACCACATTGGGATCGGTTGGAACGAAGCTATCGATTGAGACCGCTCCCGTTCCTCCGATGTGCACATCGTATGCGCAGACTTCGGCTCCCAGTCCGGTATCGCAGACCGCGTTCGGGTCCGACGGAGTAGAGCCCGCGCTCTCCCAATACAGATACACGTCGGTCGGAGTACCGGTCTTGGGAATTTCAACCGGAGCGGATCCGGTCACCCCGAGCTGGTTGGGATCCTGAAACACCTCGAAAGCATCAGCGGTCGCCAGCGGGAACGCTAAAAGCAGAGCAACCACTGGAACAAGAATTAAGCGCATCGGGTGAGTCCTCCCTTCAACTCGACATGGCCGGAAGCTCGTGGATCATACCATCAATCGGAGTGGACTTACGGGGTTTTCGAGTGCCTGGAAGGGCTGTGCTTCGCCGGCGCGAGGAGGCTGTCCGGGGCTTCTCGGGGCGGAAACCGGGTTCTGGTGAGTCGATCCAGAAGCGCGGCTACGCCCGCCGGTGCGAACTGCGCGAGGCAAGCGCTGCGAGAATCGAAAGGCTCAACAACGAGACCAGAGCCGGTTCAGGCAGCACGATCAGTTCGAACGGCAGCGGCTCCTGGATTCCGTCCAGAAAACCCAGTTCGGGATTCGTCTCATCCCCATTGATCAGAACTGAACCCAGATAGGTTTCGGGGGCACCCGCCGGCAGGATGTCGGCAAGATTACCCGGGGATACGAAGACCAGGAGCAGGTACGGGCTTCCTGGCGCCAACTGCTGGGCGCCCGGGTCGAGATCGGTCGTCACATCGCCCAGGCTGAGCCCCACGTCGCTCTGAACGGCCAGGTTGCCCAGGAATTCGTCCAGGGGCGTTCCGGGTCCGCTGGCGCTCGTGGAGGCCTGCCACTGAAGACCTTCGACGACCAGAAATGGGAACTCGTTCACAGCGGCCCCGCTCTCTTCCTCGAGGGTCAGGTGGAGTTCCCCGCTACCGGCGTTCGTATAAACGCGGAGCGTGAGGGCATCCGCGCTCGTCGAGATCGAAAGGAGCGCGACTAGCGCGACTATTGCGGTGTAGCTGTGCTTGAACATCGAAAATTCCCCGAGTGCCGTTTCAACAAGTCCATCCCAATCTGGCTGCATTGTACTATAGAACGAACAGAAATCGGAAATATTCCTTTGATTTCAAGCACTTAGACAGGCAACTCGACTCCTCGGGCAAGCAGTTCTCGCGCATTTAACGAAAACGGGCGGCGTCTCCGAAGAGACACCGCCCGAATTTCTTCAAACTCGATCTAGCTTAGGCGCTGCGACGACGCAGAACCGCGAGACCGGCCAGGCCAAGGCCCAGCAGCAGCGCAGAAGCGGGCTCCGGAAGGACGACGACCGTAACCGCCATCGGCTGCTGGGTGGCATCCATCCAGGTCAGACCAACGCCATCGATCGCGGTCGAGGTCAGCACGCCAAGATAGTGCTCCACACCACCCGCCGGGACCAGAAGCGGCTGAAAACCCGACGACGGGAAAATGAACAGATTTCCGCCACCGAAGTTGTTTACGCCCGGGTCCGTATCCGTGATCACATCGGGCTTTAGGCCCCCATACGGGGGAAAGGCATTGGGGATGCCCTGGTTGGCCGTGAAGCCGAGGAACTCAGGGTTCAACTGAGAGCCATCACCAACGGCTCCGCTGGTCATCGCGAACGTGAGTCCGGGATTGGCCAAGAAACCGAAATTGACAATTCCAGCTCCGGCATTTTCAGTCAGAGTAAGGTGATACGCACCCGATCCCGGGACGGTGTACGCCTTGAGGATCGTTGCAGCCTGTGTCGGCGCAGAAAATCCGATGGCCAGCGCCACCGCGAGTACTAGAAGTCCAAACCGTCTCATCATTCCCTCCTTCTTGGACCCGATTGCGCCGACTTTTTCGGCCAAGAGTACGCAATCGAGAGCATCGTGAATCATTGTGGGGTTTATATCATGCATCTTAGAGTTTTGAAAAGCAGAAAATGTGTCCAAAAATCGTTTCCATTTTCGGGCACTTAGAGCCCGAGGCGCGGGCCCCCGACCGTTTCGGGTCGGGGTACCCGGGCCCCACTAGCTCAGATCAGTCACCCAGGGCGCAGGCGCCAGAAGTTGGCTGGATGCCTCCTCCCGCTCCGGCCTGGATCGTGGCGATCGACTTGTTGATCGTCAGCTTGAACGCCGCGATGTCATTGGCATCGACTGAAACGGCAAAAAGGCTCCGGTCGCCGTTGACGTCGTACAACTCGCAAGCGGTCGAACCGGTATCGAAGACATCGGTCGGGCACGTCGAGTTGAAGGCGATCGTCTTGTTGATCGCACCCTTGAACGCGCTGATGTCATTCGCATCGATCGCGACATGGAAAACGCCGGGCGCTGCGTAGGCGGTATCGCAGGCATTGCCGATACCGTCGCAGTCGTCGTCAGCCTGCCCACCCGAGGTCGAGTGACCCGCGGGCTGTCCACCCGGAGGAGCCGGGTTGGAGAGAGTCGGGCAGTTGTCGCATGCATCACCAATGCCGTCGCCATCGGTATCCGCATTGGTTGGGTCAGCAACCGTCGGACACAGGTCAGCAGCTCCGCAAACGCCGTCGCGGTCATCATCGGTACCCGCCTGGCACAGACCGCACTCCGGTCCACCATCCACGATTGGGCAGGTGGCTCCTGCAATCTTTACGAGTACGTCACCCGCCTGCGGGAAACCGAGAACGTTGATGTCGCGAATCGGGAATGCAACGGCCGTGCTCCATGTGGGCGGATCGGGATCCGTGTAGCCGTAAGTGCTACTGAAGTGATCAACCGCAGTCTGTGTTGCCTGACGCCAGGGGTACTTCGCGCCCGGGACTCCAGTGACACCGAGGTACGACAGTGTGCCCGCCACGTCGTCCGAACCAGTGTTGCCCGCCGCTCCGCCGCCGAGGATCTGGTCACAAGTATTGAATATATCGCCGGAATCGTTGTCTCCCATGCAACCGGGAACGCCGTCCGGACCTGGGCTGTAGTTGGCGGTGCGCAGCAACGTGCTGCCGGCTGCCACGGTTCCGACTGAAGCAGCCGAGTAGGTGGAGCTGGTACCGACCGTACGGCCGATGGGCAGAGTTGAACCCGCGTTGAACGTTCCACCACTACCTATACCCACGGCCGGGAAGGACAGCGGATCGACTTCGCCAAGATCTACCTTGTCGAAGATGCCGGTGGAGTCGTGATCGCGGAACTCGCCGCTGGCCTCACCCGAGGTTCCGATGATGAAGAGCGGAATCTCGATGTCCACGGCCAGAGACCCCTTGGCGATCATACCCATGCGACCGTGGGTGTTCAGATCCAGCTCGGCCAGTCCGTGGGTGTTGTAACCGACCGGCAGAGCCGATGGGTTGGTGGTTGCATCGTAGGGACCCCAGCAGTAGTAGCACGTGTCAGCCGCGGCACAGCCGCTCACGCCAGCGTTCGGGTCTCCAGCGGTGCTACCCGCGAGCGTGGGATCGCAGGGATCCGGGCTTGCGTCGCAACGACCGATGCGGCCAGGATGGACACGATCGGGATCACCGCCGAGGTAGCAGCGAGAGTCTCCGTCCACCAGCCAGGTGCGCGACGCGATCGGGTTGATGCTGATGACATCGCCTGCGCCAGCGATACGGCCGGTGGAGGCTTCGCCACTCTCAATAGCGAGCTGCAGGCCGGAGTTGTGGTCGATCTGGCCGACGCCATCCGCATAGCCCGGGGCCGTGTTGATGCGCGGATCGGTGAGCGCTTCCATCTCGTAGGTGGTCAGGTCGAAGTCCTTGTAGCAGGTCGGCGGGCAGTCCGGATTCGCGACCTGCTCGCTTGCGGTGATGTCCCTCTCCCAGAGGAAGATCATGCCGCCGTTGCCGTCTTCGTGGCAGTACAGGGGGTTGTTGGGGTCGGTGTTGCTCACTCCACCTGGCACATAACCCGACTTCGGATTGCACAGGAAGTTGACCAGATGGAGGTTGAACGAACCGTTGTTCTCGATCGGGTCATAGGCGTAATCGACCCAATACGAATCGGCTTCCTGTTCGACGACAGTGATGTCGAAACCGCCAGAGAAAGCACCGGTCGTACCGGCCCACGTCGTACGAGCCTGGTTGATCTCACCTGTACCACCGGAACCCGTGATCGTCCCCGGGTCGCGTTGAGGCGAGTAGTTGATGTTCTTGTTCTCGTTCGCGCTGAACCTCGGACCCGAGTTGGTTACGCCCAGACCAGAAGTACCACCGCAGGCGGAGGCGCTGTTGCTGGTCGTAACGGAGTGGAGGCAGATCGCCGTTCCACCGCCCGCCCACGGGCTCATCAGATCGCCGTCCGAGCACAGGCTCTTCGCCGCGGCACCACAGACGGTCGTGGTGAACGTAGCGAGCGAGTCATCGGTTCCCTGGCAGCGGCACGCGGCCGTCACACCGGACATGTCGCAGTTGGGATCCGAGCCACCACCGGCAGCGGAGCACATCGTGCTGTACCCGTCGGTATTGGGGAAAAGTCCCGTCTCTTCATACGAATCCGTCAGACAGGCGACGTTGGCATCTCCAACACAGACACCTCCACCGTCGGGCCAGACGCAATTCGTTGCCAGGTTACCACCGGTGCAAGCACCGGCAGGAACGCGTTGCACTTCGCAGGCCGTACCCGCGGCGAGTCCGGTGCACGGGGCGCCGGTATCGCTATAGCAGGTGTACGGCGCACCGGCAGGACCATTACCTGCGGTGTTGCACGAACGATGTGTTTGATCTACTTGGCCGTTGAGCGTGCTGGCGCTAATGCCTTCATACGGAAATACATCTGCCACTGCCGGCATGGCGAACAACGCCACGACCAAAAGTGTGAATAGTCTTATTGTGACCATTTCCCCTCCCTTAAAACTCACCTATGTCTCCCTCAGCGCCACAGCGCTATCAGTAGGCTCTCATGAATCGAGATGAAAACCAACCCTTTTTGCGTCTTCCTGTCATGAAGTTAACGTGGGTTGCGCGTGAGATTTGTGGCGGTATTGGCCGGAAACCGGCGACACATCGCACCGATCCCGACGGCAAGCAAGAGAGCCAACAATCCGTAAATATTGACTTTTCGGATTTCGCTGGACGCCGCACCGGCGTCGGAATCCGGCTCTCGGGCGGCGATTTCTTCGGGTAGCCCGAGCGCAGAGATTATCTCCCATATGAGATATTTTCCCTACAGAAAGAAACGCCCCGTGGGCCTTGAGGCTCATGGGGCGTTTCTGTGTGGACTGTAGCGTCCCTAACCTGTTATCTGCTGAGGATCTCCCCCAGCGCGACTTGCTATAGGGAATTGATCCCCCTAGAGGTCCGCAAAGACCTCTAGTAAGCGTTGTTTCGAGGAGTGGCGCAGTTTCTCGATCGCCCGCGCCTCGAGCTGGCGCACGCGCTCGCGGGACAGGCCCAGCTTTTCCCCGATCTCTTCCAGGGTGTGGTCCTGTTCTCCCTTCATGCCGAAACGCCAGCGCAAGATGTTGCGCTCCCGCTCGTTGAGTTGAGAGATCGATTCCTCCGTCGCCTTTTCCAGCCGGAAACGATCCAGACCGTCCAGCGGCGAGATGCTGGTCGGATCCTTTACGAAGTCCTTGAGCACCTTCGAGTCCGTCCCCTTCACCTGCGTTTCGAGCGAAACCGGCTCGCGCGTCATCTTCTGGAGACGCTCCGTCTGCTCGACTGTGATCTTCAACTCCTTGGCGAGCTCCGAGTTTTTCGGCTCGCGACCGAGCCTCTTCGAGAGCGCATTGAAGGTCCGGTAGTACTTCAAGAGCGTGTCGTGCATATGACTCGGAATACGGATCGTTCGCGACTGATTCTGGATGGCGCGGATCAGTGCCTGCCGGATCCACCAGAGTGCGTAGGTCGAGAACTTGTGACCGCGGCGATAGTCGAACTTCTCGACCGCGCGAATCAGCCCGAGGTTGCCTTCCTGAATCAGGTCCTGGAACGCGATACCCATGTTCCGGTAGTCCTTGGCAATCGCGATGACCAGCTTCAGGTTGTGCTGCACAAACTTGTTCTTGTGGTACATGAGCCGGTCGTAGGCCATATCCACCTGGTCCATCAGCTTCAGGAAATCCGGAGTCCGCATGCCGACCGACTTCTCGACTTCGCGCAACTGCTTGCGCAATGCTCGTACGTCGCGATCGCGTTCGACCTTGCCCTTTTCGCTGCGAGGCATGCGCTTGGGCGACTTCAGGCTTTCGATCTGGCGATCGAACCCTTGCATGGTGTCACGCGCACTTCGCAGCTTGCGCCGTACCCGCTCGAAGATCTGCATCGACAGATCCGCTTCCTTGAGCTTCCTCTGGATGCTCTTTGCGACGCGGTCGGTCTTGTCCTTCTCCGGTTTGGCTTCGGCATTCAATTCGTCGTATTTGGCGAGTTGTGCTTCCACCCGCTTGAGGCACTTGTCGAGTCGTTCGCCGCGTTCCTCACCGTCCGGTGTACCCGAACCGTAGGCCTCGGACATCTTTGCAGTCACGCGATTCTCGTTCTGCAATCCGATCCAGATCTCTACGGCCTCGCGCCAGGTAAACGGCACCGAGAGAATGCCCGCGCGCATTTCGAACGTGGCCGTCTCCATCTCCTTCGCGAGCATCACTTCCTGTTCCTTTGTCAAGGTCGGAATGCTGGCGATGTCGTTGAAATAGGAGAGCAACGTATTGCGGTTGCGCGCCGCTTCCTCTTCGGGGTCCACGTTGCTGTGTTTCGGATCTACGGTGGTGTCCTTGGCGCTCATACTTCTCGCTCTGTCATTTGATGGCACCCCCGATCGGCGCGGCCTTGCGCGCTGATTAAGGACTACCCGTTCGCTGGTCGGTGCTTCCCGGACAATCGATGCGGTCGGCCGGGCGCCCGGTCCGGGTGAGCGCCGCGGGTTGATCTGTTTTCTCGTTCACGGGGCAGTCGATCAAGGCGGCCCCCCTTAGATGCCTCGATCCCCGACGAGATTTTGCTTTTGGCCGATTTCAGCAGCGCCGTCGAGGTCGGCCTTGCCTGACCTTCGACGCATTGTGTCAACTTGCAGGTACAAAAAAAGGCTCCGCGCGCGCTCCACGACACCCATACCTGGTGTCGTGAACGGGGGGCCGACGTAGGAATGCAACTCGGTCAGTCTCTTCTCTGCCGCCAAACTACGCGACTTGAGGACTTGTGTCAAGCTCGACATGAGAATTGGAATCATCAACCAAATCAAGTAGATAGACCAGAACATGCGGCCTCGTAGGCGCGCATCTTCGAAGAATGGACCGGCGAGATTGCAGTTCACCGGGACCCGATATAGATCCGACGAGCAGGCGACCGGCAGATTCGACGGGTTGCGTCGAAAAATCCCTCGCCCGGGGGCCCTCAGAGGTCTCGTCGCTTTCGGATCAGGGCCATCAGTTCGGTCCGGGTCTTCGAGTTCGTCTGGAACTCCCCGAGCATGGCGCTGGTGATGGTGTAGGAGTTCTGCTTCTGGACCCCGCGCATCATCATGCACAGGTGCTGGCCCTCCATGATGACTGCGACTCCCCTGGGGCTAAGAACCCGGTCGATCTCCCCGGCCACGTCATTGGTCAAGCGCTCCTGGACCTGGAGCCGACGAGAATACATGTCGATCAGACGCGGGATCTTCGACAATCCCACGACCTTCCCGGCCGGCAGATAGGCCACGTGGGCCCGGCCGAAAAACGGCAGCATGTGGTGCTCGCACAAGCTGTAGAAATCGACGTCCTTCACGAGCAACATCTCGTCGTATTCCTCTTCGAAAACCGCCCCATTGAGAATCTCCTGGGGATCCTGCTGGTAGCCCTGCGTCAGGAATTCGATGGCCCGCGACACACGTTCAGGCGTTTTCCTGAGTCCCTGCCGGGTCGGGTCTTCGCCGATTTCCTTGATCAGAGCTTCGATCAGACCTTCGCTCACCTTCATGCGTTCAAATCCTCGTAATACTCGACAGAGTTGTTCCTGGTTTCGACCAGTCGAACGCGGTGCAACTGCGCGGGAGCGAGTTCACCTTTGAGTGCGTCCCATATGTAGCGCGCGATGTTCTCCGCCGTCGGTACAGTGCGCAAGAACTCGGGAATTTCGCGGTTCAGAAATGTGTGATCCAGAGGTTCGATCACCCGCTCGCGAATGATGTTGTCCATGCGCTCCCAGGAAACGACTCGACCCGTGTCGGGATCTGGATCGCCTCGGACGCTCACGAATACTTCGTAGTTATGTCCGTGCCCCGCCGGATTCGCGCACTTCCCATACACACTCCGGTTTCGATCTTCGTCCCAGTCGGAGCGGCGGAGAACATGCGCTGCGCTGAAATAGTAGCGGCGAATCACGATCGTCATCGCGTCACCTCTACCGCGCAATCGCGGTTCGGCATCAGCCGAACCCGCTGAAGAAGCCCATTGGGCAACGCGGCCTCGAGCAGATCGAAGATGACCCTCACAAGATTCTCGGCGGTCGGTGCATCGTGCGCGAAAAAGTCCGTATCTGTGTTCAGGTCGCGATGATCGAAGCGGCGGCCGATTTCAGACTCCATCACTTCCTTGAGTTCCTTCAGGTCGATCACCATGCCGGTCTGAGGGTCCACCTTCCAGCCGACACTGACCTCGAGCACGTAGTTGTGGCCGTGGCTCGGCTGATCGGCCCGGGGACCGAAGGCGTCGAGATTTCGCGCCTGGTCCCAGTCGGCCCGGCGCACACAGTGCGAGGCCGAGAAATCCATCCGACGAGTCAGCAGCATTCGCCGACAGTCTACACGTTCGCCGCACACAGGTCGCGACCGCTGCCGCGGACCTGATATGGAATCCTCAATGATTCCGGACTAGTAACCCCGTATGAGGCCGACGACGACACCCTGGATATCGATGTCTTCGGCCGGAAACTCCATCGCTCGGAGACGCTCGTTCGCGGGCACGAGCCGGATCTTGCCGCCGTCCTGATAGAACTTCTTGAGTGTGCACTCCTCGCGCCGGATCAGCGCGACCACGGTCTCGCCCGCCCGCGGAAGATTCCTCGACTCCAGGATCACGACGTCTCCATCGACGATGTGGTCTTCGATCATCGAGTCGCCCTGCACGCGCAGTCCGAAGCACTGCCTGCGACCTACCATCTGCGCCGGAACCCCGATCGATTCGGGATTTGCGACCGCCTCGATGGGGCCGCCCGCCGCGACGTTTCCCATCAACTGGATCTCGACGCTGTCGGAGCGCGGCGCCTGATCGACAACCTCGATGGAACGACTGCGATTCCAGGCTTTTCGCAGCAGTCCCTTCTCCACGAGATTCTGGACATGCTTGTGGACCGTCGCCACCGACGACAACCCAAAACGCTCGCCAATCTCTTCGAGACTCGGCGCGTAGCCATCCTCGCCAAGCGACTCGCAGATGAAATCGAAAATCTCTTTCTGCCGTTTGGTCAGATGCATCTGGACCCCCAATCTCTGCCGCTATCCGAGAAACCAGCGCTTTCGATCCCATCCTTGGGTCAATGCCTGGTTCTCGTGACCGATCATCCTACTCTAAACTGAGAACCAGTTTTTGCGGGGGGATTCGCGATCTTTTGCCGGTTCCGATCGGCCCCCGTTGAAATTCACGAAAATCAAGCCAATGAGTGGCCGACGAGCGACGCTCTCCACGTTCCGCCGGGTTCCCCTGGAACTGCCACCTTCGGGACCTGCCTGAACGTCTGGGAAATTGTTTTCCAGACGTTCTAGAGAGTCCGTCGCCGAGCCAAGATGAGCTTAATCGAAAAAACAGCGAAAATCAACGGATTCCTGGCCGCATTTGCGACAATTCTAGGTGCGTCCTCCTGGTTCCAGCCCGCAGTTGCAGGCTCCGATCTCTGGTGGCATCTGGCCTCGGGCCGCGACATCCTCGAGCGCGGTGGCGTCCCGCGCGCCGACCACTTCTCCTGGACTGCGGCGGGCGACGAGTGGATGAACCACGAGTGGCTCTGGGACATCGTGTACTGGAGCGCGTACTCGTTTCATCCGGAGTTGGTCGCCTGGCTCAACCTGGCGTTGCTGGTCGCGATTTTCAGCCTCGCCTTCGCGGTCGCCCGGCGCGTGAGCGGCTCGGCGTTCGCTGCGGGGGCGGCAATCTGGCTGGCGGCTTCGAGCGCCTTCTGGTTTCTCGATATCCGCCCGCATCTGACGACACTGCTACTGACAGGGATCTTCCTGCTGACCCGCGATCATCCGCGCGCGCACTGGTTCTGGCCACCGGCCATGGTGATCTGGTGCAACACACACGGTGGCTTCGCATTCGGTTACGGAATGATCGGTCTGCACGTGCTCGTGAAGACTCTTCGCCTTTGCGCCGACGCCCGCCGCCTCGTGATCCCATGGCCACTGTGGTTCAGCGTCGCCGGTTGCACGCTCGCATTTCTGGTCAACCCGTGGGGCTACCGGATCCTCGAGTACCCTCTGGCCTACCTCGACTCCGATTCTCCGTTTCGGCTTCTGGTCGAGTGGCGACCGCCCGAATTCGAACTATCGCTGCGCCTGTTCGAAGGCCGCTTCTGGTTGATCGGACTGTTCGCGATCATCGGCACGCTGCTTGGGCTATTGGGCTCCGTGCGCGGTCTCTCGGACGGTCTGCGGGAAAAGGGCTTGCCCGCGTTCCCGAAGATCGACCCCTACTTGATATGCCTGGCGGCGGTCTGCTTCGAGATGGCCGTCACCTCGCGTCGCTTCATTCCACTTTTCGGAATCGTCGCCGCCCCACTGGTCGCCTCAGGGATTCGATGGGGACGCGACGTGGCCTCGGTGGGGCTGCCGGTTCTTCGCACACAGGCCGCCGGACTCACCGCGATTGTCGCGGCCGTTCTGGTGGGCTCGCTGCTCTGGACGGACGTGCGCATCCACCCGCGCCTCCTGCATCGCTGGACCGAGGGCAATCTGTACCCGGAAGCCTCGTTGCGATACCTCCAGGCGCTAAATCCCGGAAAACGCCTGCTCAACTACTACAACTGGGGCGGCTACATCATGCTGCACGCGCCCGAGTTCAAGGTGTTCATCGACGGCCGTGCGAACACGTTGTACGGAGAAAAGATCTACAACGACTACCAGGCAATGCTAAATAGCGCGCCCGGGCTCGCAGCTCGCATGAGCCAGTACCCGGCCGACGCCGCTATCTTGCCCGGTGGAATCGGTCGACTTGCACGCAAAATGACTGAACCGCCACTCTCGTGGAAGATCGTCTACATGGATCAGCTGGCGGTAATTCTTCTGCCGCCCAACTCTCCGAGACTCCGCGAGCCCCTTCCGGATGCCGAACTCGTGGTTGGGGACCACCCGGATTTCCTGCTCGCACGCGGAGCGCTGGCGATGAGCCAATCCGATCTCCAGGGCGGGATTCACCTGATCCGCCAGGCCCTGAAAAAGGATCCGCTGCTGGTCCGAGCCTGGAGTCGACTGGTGCGGATCCTGGGCAGTCAGGGGCAGATCGAGCAGATTCGTCAGGAGATTGAGAGGGCGATCGACCTGCAGCCCCGAAGACGCTTCCATCTGCGCAGCACCGAAGCCGTGGCCTACGAACTGGCCGGAGAACCCGATCTCGCACTCTCCGCGCTGCGCGAGGGCGTGCCCGCCGGGCCGTTTGCCAATCGCGCGGTCTCCCGTGCTCGGATCGCCGCTCTGGAGCGGACGATCGCCGGCGGCGACACTCGCGAGCGCACCCGGTAGCCCGGCGCGGGTGGTCTCCCGGGGGTCGCAACCCTCGGTCACGGGCGTGAGTGAACCGGTTGACAGTCCCGGACTCGGTCCTACTCTGCCGCGGGTCCCGGCGACCGGCGGCCCGACCCCGTTTCCGCGTGCTCGATTTCGGGCAAAAAATTGCGCCCGTGGACGACTTCAGGCGACTTCAGGGAGACAGCAGAAATGAAAATCCGACCGCTTCAGGATCGAGTCCTCGTCCAAAGGGTGGAGGAGGAGGAGAAGACAGCCGGGGGAATCATCATCCCCGACTCGGCAAAGGAACGCCCCCAGGAGGGCATCGTCGCAGCCACTGGTAAAGGCAAAGTGAGCGACGACGGCAAGATTCATCCGCTAGACGTTGCAGAAGGCGACCGCGTCTTGTTCGGCAAGTACAGCGGCAACGAAGTCACACTCGACGGATTGGACTACGTGATTTTGAGAGAGGACGAGATCCTCGCAATCACGGGTTCCCGCAAGAAGAAATAGGCAAAGCCGAGGAGATCACTTTCGATGGGTGCAAAGGAAATCAAGTTCGACAGTCAGGCCGCAGACGCGCTCGCCCGCGGGGTCAACACGATGGCAAATGCCGTCAAGGTGACCCTGGGACCGAAGGGGCGCAACGTCATCATCGAGAAGAGCTTTGGCTCCCCCGTCGTCACGAAGGACGGCGTATCGGTAGCCAAAGAAATCGAACTCGAGGACAAGTTCGAGAACATGGGCGCACAGATGGTCAAGGAGGTCGCCTCGAAGACTTCCGATGTCGCCGGAGACGGAACCACGACCGCGACGGTGATCTCGCAGGCCATCTTCCGCGAGGGCCTCAAGATGGTTTCGTCGGGTCACAGCCCGATCGAACTGAAGCGCGGCATCGACACGGCGGTCGAGGCCATCGTCGCTGAACTCGGAAAACAATCGAAGCCGACGCGTGATCGCTCCGACATCGCACAGGTAGGTGCGATCAGCGCCAATAATGACGAGGAAATCGGCAATATCATCGCCGATGCGATGGAGCGCGTGGGTCGCGAAGGCGTGATCACCGTGGAAGAGAACAAGACGCTCGATACGATTCTGGAAGTCGTCGAGGGCATGCAGTTCGACCGCGGGTACCTGTCTCCGTACTTCATCACAGATCCGGAGCGCATGGAGGCGGTGATCGAAGAACCGCTGATCCTGCTCAACGAAAAGAAGATCTCGAACATGAAGGATCTGCTGCCCGTTCTGGAGCAGGTTGCGAAGCTCGGTCGCCCGTTGCTGATACTCGCCGAGGATCTCGAAGGTGAAGCACTGGCGACTCTGGTCGTGAACAAGATCCGCGGCACTCTCAACGTCGCAGCGGTCAAGGCTCCGGGGTTCGGAGATCGCCGCAAGTCCATGCTCGAAGACATGGCCATCCTGACCGGTGGCCAGGTGATCGCAGAAGAACTCGGCATCAAGCTCGAGAACATCACGATCAACGATCTGGGCAAGGCGAGCCGTGTGGTGATCGACAAAGACAACACGACGATCATCCAGGGCGGTGGAAAGAAGAAGGACATCGAAGCTCGCTGCAACGAGATCCGCAAGCAGATCGAAGACACCACTTCGGACTACGACCGGGAGAAGCTGCAGGAGCGGCTGGCAAAACTCGCGGGTGGTGTGGCCGTCGTGAAAGTCGGTGCTGCAACCGAGAGCGAGATGAAAGAAAAGAAGGCCCGCGTCGAAGACGCTCTGCACGCGACGCGCGCAGCCGTCGAGGAAGGCATCGTTCCGGGCGGCGGCGTAGCGCTGATTCGCTCCAAGGGATCGATCGAAAGCCTCAAGGGCAAGAACTCCGAACAGCAGGCCGGTATCGACATCGTCCTGCGAGCCATTGAAGAGCCACTGCGCATGATTGCGCAGAACGCGGGCCAGGAAGGCTCGGTCATCGTCGACAAGGTCGCGTCCGGAAAGGGCGCCTTTGGCTTCAACGCCGCGACCGATAGTTTCGAAGACCTGGTCAAGGCTGGTGTGATCGATCCGACCAAGGTCGTGCGCACGGCGCTGCAGAACGCGGCCAGCGTCTCGGGACTCCTGCTGACGACTGAGGCCATGATCGGCGAGAAGCCCGATGAAGGCGGCGACGCGCCGCCCATAGGTATGTAGGCTCATCGTCCATGCGATCTCGACGGCCCCGGCGGAGTTGTCTCCGTCGGGGCCGTCCTGTCTCTGATGTCGGCTGGGCTTTCAAGCGAAGTCCAGTCGAAACCGATTGCCAACACGTAGCCCACCCAACCTGGAGGGGTTTCGCTCGTGTCGGCGGACCATCAGAAGCAATTCCTGATCGATCGACTTCGATCTTTCGGGATCGAAATGAAGATCGAAAGCGGGGCCAACCTGGCCGTGGGCGAACTCGTGCTCTCTACGACGCCCTTTGAGACCCTCGGCCCACCATTTCCCATCGAGCGTGCACGTTTCTTCACGGTCGATCACAAGAGCCTGAAGTTCTTTCAGCCGCGCCCGCTATTCGACCTTCCAGCGATCGAAGTAGGCACCTGTGATTCAGCTGCGGACATCGAGTCGCGACTGCGCCGCGCCTGGTCTGTGGCACAAGGGGAACTCACCGCTGCGCGCGAGCGATTTCGGGCCCGGCGCATCGACGCCCGTAGCGCGCACCGCGGTACGCGGCTGCAGATTCCCTTGAACGACTTTAGCTGCAAGAGCGTTGAGGTTCGCTCACCGGTAGAGATCCAGTTGCCCAGCGTCGGTCCGTTGGCGGATGTGTCGCTCGCTTCACCAAAAGACCGTCGCTTCAGGCCGTACGAAGATGCGAGAGCAAGTGAACTCGAAATCGCCCTGACGACCGAAATGGGACGGCTTGCGCGCGACGCTGCAAAGAAGCAGCGAACCGAACAGTTGGCCCGTGCTTCGGAAAGGCCTGCTCTGAGCCTGGACGTGGCAGCCAAGAAGGCCGATGACCACCGCGTGCTCGTCGTGGCACAACAGGGGCTGCTGCGGGATCAACTCGTGGCGGAACTACCCTCGAGAGAGATCCGACCCGACATACCCAGGGATCCGACCAGGGCTCTGGATGCGTTCCGGCGACACAGTTACGAACTCGTGTTGATCCAGGCGCAGATGCCCCGGATCGATGGTTTCGAGCTGACGGTGCGCATGCGCAATATTGCGGGAATCGAGCAACTGCCGATCGTCCTGCTCGAAGAACGCTCCCGTAGTGCCAGCCAGGTGGCCGCGCAGGCCGCAGGCGCCTCCGCCTACCTGCCCGGTCCATTCGAATGGGACGGCGTCATCGCGACCTTCGACAATATGCTCGATAACTCCAGCGAACGGCGATTCTCGCGCTTTCCCGCGCGCTTTCGCGTCAGGACCCACGAACGGGACCTCGACTGGGATGACCTGACGGAATCCGTTGCGCGCGGCGGGCTCACGCTGCGAACCCGCCGCGAGATCGAACTCGGTCGCGACGAACACTATCGAATCGCGCTGCCGAAACCGCTGGGCGAAATCGACGTGGTCGGACGAGTTGTTTCGCGCGTCAATCTTCCCGGCTTTGCCAGTGTGCTGGCAGGGGTCCGCCTGCTGCACTTCCACGGGGATGGTGAAGTGCGCTGGATCCGCGTGATCGAGTACCTCGCAGCGCGCGCACTCAAGCGTTCCTGAGCGGAAGTCTGCGCGGCCGAGGGTCGCTAGCCGCCGAGCTGCTCGCGCGCCTTCTCGATGTCGGCATCCATGATGGTCTTGCGGCGCTCTTTTTGAGCGGAAGCACTCGCTTCCTGGGCCAGACGGGCGACGTAGCTTTCGGTCGCGGCAACAGCCAGGTCGACCGCGGAAGAAGATGTCCTGAGTTCGCTGCCGTGCTTGGTGAGCAGGCGCTTGACGGCTGCTGCGGGAAGTTCTGCCATTTGAGTCTCTCTGGCCCCCTGGTGTTGGTTGGAGTAATGCAGCGCCTTAGGATTCCCAGATCCAGACTACGCGTCAAGCGTAGAGGCTTCCTGAGAGGTCAGAAATTCCACAACCGATGCTGCGACCTTCACACTTTCGCGATCGACCGGAAGAACATGGCCGGAATCTTCGAGGATGAGAGTCTCGATCTGAGGTGATTTCACTCCATTTATGATCTGATCCAGGTTCTGCAGGTCTACGGTCTCGTCACAGCGGCTGAAGATGAGCTGCAGAGGGGCGTCGATCCGTGCCAGATCACCTCGGACCCGACGCGCCAGATGGATCAACTGGTTGACCGAAGACAGCGGCATGCGGTCGTAACCCGGGTGCACCGCTCGTGCTTGCGGGTCGAGGATGCCGGGCGTCTTGGGAATCTCCCGCAACCAGCGATGGAGCAAGGGGACGCCGTAGCGTACCGCGCGCCCCAGTCGCAGGGGCGCGGCCATGATCACCGCCCCGGCCACCGGGCGATTCTGCGCGAGCGCAAGGCTCAGGAGACCGCCGAGTGAGAGACCCAGCACGTACACACGCGGATGTCGCTTGGCGAGTGCATCCCACGCGCGCTCGACGGCCTCTAGCCACTGCTGATGGGAAACGATCGACAACTCTGCGGGGGTCGTGCCGTGTCCGGGTAGCAGAGGTCCAACGCAGACAAAGCCGTTGTGCGCGAGCGCCTCGGCGATGGGCCGCACCTCGTAGGGAGTGCCGGTGAGTCCGTGGACGCACAGTACGGCCGGTCCGTCTCCACTAACGTCGCCCAGTTCGAAAGGACCGGATTCGATCGTCACGAGAGTTCTTCTTCGGCGCGGCGTTCAGCAGCGCGATACACGCGCCCAAGCGGAACGCTGTGTTTGCGTGCCGCACGCGCGCACGCCTCGTATTCGGGCGCGGCACTCGTGGCACCGTCGGGAGCGCGTGCGATCTTGACGCGAATCGCACCGTAATCCGTCTGCACCGTGAGGTTCTCGCGCTTGAGCAAGAGCCTGGGAAGCTCACTGAAGCGAACCCCCAATGCGCTGGACTCCAACAAGACGCGACGTGCGAGTCGATCCCTATCCGAGGGTCGGGCCAGCACGCGCAACAACTGCCCCATACGCCCCTTCTTCATGGTCAGGGAACTCAATGAAGCGTCGAGCGCACCGTCTTCCATCAACCGTTCCAGAAGAAACGGCAGGTGTTCCGGATGTGTATCGTCCAGGTGAGTCTCGATTACACTCACCGTGTCGCGAGCGAGCGCATCGTTGGACACACCCAGTGCAACGCGCAGAGTGTTGGGCATGGGGCCGGAGCGATCCTGGCCCGCGCCAAATCCCTGGTCGAGCGGGGTGATCGCCGGCATCGGTCCCCACTCGTCCACCAGAACTCGCAACAACGCAGCGCCCGTTGGCGTTACGGTTTCCCAGGGGACATCGACCGGGTACGTGGGGATCCCGGCCAGCAGGAGCAAGCTCGCGGGAGCTGGCAGGGGCAGCACACCGTGTTCGGTCTTCACCTGGCCGTGTCCCAAGGCCAGGGGCGAACTGCTCACGTGCGACACCTCGAGCGCATCCAAGGCTGCGCATACACCGACGATGTCGCCGATTGCATCGATTGCACCGACTTCGTGGAAATGAACGCGCTCCGGCGCAACTCCGTGTACTCGAGCCTCGGACTCGGCCAGAGCTTCGAATACTTCAAGACTTCGTTCGCGTACGCGATTGCGCAGCGGAGCCTTGCTGATCAGCTTGCGGATCTCGGCCCAGCGGCGTTGCTTGGAATCTCGGGCCGGTCCTCGGAACTGCACATAGCGGGCGGCAATCGCTCCCCGTTTCACGTTCGAGACACGCATGCGAATGCCGTCAACACCCAGGCAGCTGATTTGTTCTCGCACCTGACGCGCAGACGCCCCCACGTCGAGCAAGGCGCCCAGGAGCATATTGCCGGCAGCCCCGGAATAGCAATCAAAATGCAGAAGGCGCCCCTCGGCTGCCTTTCGCTTACGAGCGATTGATGAGCGACGCGACATTCGCCGCCCCGAAGCCGTTGTCAATATTCACCACCGTCACGTTCGAGGCACAGGAGTTGATCATGCCGAGCAATGCGGCAATACCGCCAAAAGATGCACCGTAGCCGATGCTCGTGGGAACGGCGACCACGGGCCGCTCCACCAGGCCTCCGATCACCGAAGGCAGTGCACCCTCCATCCCGGCGATCGCGATCACTACATTCGCCGACCGCAGGACGTCGATCGAAGCGAGTAGTCGGTGCAGACCGGCCACTCCCACGTCGTACAAGCGCTCGACCTTGTTGCCCAGAAACTCCGCAACCAGGGCGGCTTCCTCGGCCACCGGAAGGTCCGAGGTTCCGCCAGTCACGACCGCGATGGGGCCGCGTCCGGCGATGCGCCGTTCCCCGACGCGTAGAGCGAGCATCCGGGCTTCGGGATGGAACTCGATCTCGGGAATCCGCGCGCCTACGGCGCGCGCGACATCGGACTCGACGCGCGTGACCAGGGCATTCTGATCCGCGTCCCGCAGCGTCTCGACGATGCGTACGATCTGGTCCACCGTCTTGCCCAGTCCGAAGACAACCTCAGGGGTACCCTGGCGCAGGGCGCGATGCGTATCGACACGCGCGTCACCCAGAGCCCGGAACGGAAGCCGCGCAAGTTCTTCCAGAACGTCCTCGCGAGAAAGCTCGCGCCGCTCGAAGCGCTCCAGAAGACGGGTCAGGTGATCTCGGTCCATTCCCCAAGGATAAGCGGGAGTCGACCTGACTGCACGTCCCCTGCAACGAAGCTCAGGAGACCGAGAGCGGATCAGTCAGACGGAATCCAGAGGAACAGCAGGCGCATCTCGCCCTGGGGTTCGAAAAGCTCTACCTCGGCGACGTAGCTGGCTTCGGTTCCAGGTCGGCCGGTCAAGGCCGGTACCGTTTCAGCCACGAGCTCCAGGCGCGGGAGCGAGGGAATAACGATGCCTCCTTCGATCTCGCCAAGAGCGTTGGCAGCAGCCGAAATAGCGATGTTCCCCATCTCGCAGAGCGCGGAACGAGCCCGGTCGTCGAGCTCCTCGTCTTCGAGAGTCTTTCCTACGAGTCGCTCTACGATCGCCACAATCGCGTGCTCCGGAAGAACCAGCGCAGCCTGTCCCGGGTACACCCCCACGAGGTCCGCATAGACGACCGCTGCCCGCTCTTCGTCCGACATGGAATCGAGCGGTCCCGAATCGGGCGGAATCAGGCGAACCTGAGGTGGATCCATGAGCAGGGTCTTGTCCAGCAGGCGAGCGAGGACCGTCGCGACGTGACCTGCGCTGATATTCGCGAGTTCAGCGAGATGATCTTCGTCGTAGTTCATAGGAAGCGCTCCACGAGTACACCGATCTCCAACACAAAGACCGGTGCCCCGTCGGGAAGAACTGCCACTCCCGCTAGCGCGGCCAAAGTGGACAAGGGACGAGGTGTTTCACGGACGAAGACCTCCATGTCTCCAACCGCGCGATCCACGAGCAGACCGAGTCGAAATCCGCGGACCTCTACCACGAGAACATTCGCGTTGCTGGCCGATGCCGTGCGCGGCAGCCCGACCTCTTCTGCAAGATCGAGAAGTGGCAGCGGTTCGCCTTTGAATTCAAAGAACGCGTCACCGGTGTTGGCTTCGATCTGGCTTTCCTCGGCTCCGAGAACTGCCTCAATCTGGGCCACAGGAAGAGCCACACGCTCCCCCCCGAGCTTCAAGACGAGCACGCGTTGCAACGCGACCATCGAAGGCAGATCGAAATCGAAGATAGTGCCGGTCTCGGACGCCGATTCTATGGAAACCGTACCACCGAGCGATTCGATCGAGCGCTTGACCGCATCCATTCCCACACCGCGCCCCGAGATGTCGGTCACGTCGGCCCGGGTCGAAATACCGGGCTCGAACACGAGTTCGCGAATTCTCTCTGGCGGCAGATCTTCAGCAACCATCTCGAGCAGGAGACCCCGTTCGACGGCTCGTCTTCTCAGCGCTTCGATATCGATGCCGCGCCCGTCTTCCTCGACGCGCAAATGCATCCGGCCCGCAACCCGCGATGCGCTCAGGCGCAGTGTGCCCGTTGCGTCTTTACCTGCAGACAGGCGCTCTTCGGGCGTCTCGATACCGTGGTCGATAGCGTTGCGAATCACGTGAAGAAGCGGGTCGTCCAGATGGTCGAGGATCGCGCGATCTACCTCGACATTCTCACCGGAGAGTTCAACACGAACCTGCTTGCCCAGCTCGCGTGCCAGCTCACTCGCAACCCGTGGTATTCGATCAAGCACGCGCCTGACTGGCGTGGTCCGGATATCGAGTGCGCGACGGCGCAACTCGCGGACCACGTTCTCCATGCCATCGAGTTCTTCGCTGAACTCGCCGTGGTGCTCCCAGAAGGGAGCCTTGCGGTGGAGTTGCTCGAGACGCGCCTGTCGCTGCATCAGTTCACCCACTGCGGCCAGAAACCGGTCCACCGCTTCTGTGCGGACGCGGACGGAACGCGGCAGTGGTGGCGGAGTGACCGCGGGGCTTTTTTTTTTACCCGATTGCTTGCCGCCGAGCGCTTCGCCGTCTTGCGCTCCACCGGAGCACGAAGACGCTCGAGCAATTCGGGGTCGGCGTCCGGCGAGATCCCCTCTTCGACGCCACCCATCATGGCTTCGAGCGCTGCGATGACCTCCGAGATCAACTGAAGTTCCTCGGAGTCCAAAGCCGCACCGCTCCGGAACGGCTCCATGCGATCTTCGAGCGAATGCGACAGTTCTGCGATGTCCGAGAACTCCATCGACGCCGCCATGCCCTTGATCGAGTGAGCCATGCGGAACAATGTGTCGATCGCCCCGTCTGCGTCGGTATCGGGTGCTCCTTGACCGAGGAGCGCGGCCGCACGACCCATCTCGCCGAGGTGCTCTGTGGCCTCGTCGACGAAAAGGGTTCTGTACTTGTCCAGGTTCACGGTCGGCTCAGGCCTGCGCGGTCTTTCCGGTCGCCTTCTCGATCGCTGAGAGCACCTGATCCGGCTTGAAGGGCTTCACCACGAATTCGGCTGCGCCAGAATCGAGAGCCTCCATCACCAGGGCTTCCTGGCCGAGCGCGCTGCACATGACCACACAGGCCCCGGGACTGGCTGCGATGATGTCGCGCAGGGCTTCAAGACCGCTCTTTCGCGGCATGACGATGTCGAGAGTGATGACATCGGGTTGGTACTCCTGAAACGCCGCAACGGCTTCATTGCCGTCGGCCGCTTCAGCAACGACTTCGTGACCTCCTTCGGTCAGGATGTCGCGGAGCATCTCCCGCATGAATGCGGCATCATCCGCGATCAGAATACGTTGTGACATGAGTTGGATTCCCCTTCTGAACGCTGTTCCTGAAGTAGTTCCTTGGCTCTTTCGACCAGGCTCTCGGGCTGCACCAGTCCTAGAGCTTCACTTCCGTTGCCGACCTGCTCGACGAAGTCCAGTTCCAGTTCTGGATCTGGAATCCCATCTGCTGCACGCAGGGATCGCAGGGACCGTTCGATCTTCGCGACATGTCCCACCAGTACTCCGATCCGCAGACCATCCTGTTGCATGACCAGCAGGTGGTGATGTTTCGCTGCGGGCCTTCCGAGCAAGAGAACGCCTCCGTCGATGGCTGGAAGCGGTTCTCCGCGGAAGTTCAATACACCTCCGACCTCGAGCGGAACGCGCGGGATCAAGCGCGGCCGCGAAGCGCGACTCACTTCGGCAATCGACTCCAGCGGCAAGGCAAAACGCGCTTCATCGATTTCAAAACGCAACCAGCCGCTGGAACTGACCTCTCTTGTTTCTTCGAACGGATTCATCACCGCGTCTCGAAGCGTCTAGCGACTTCGTCGAGTTGGACGGACATATCGAGCAGGCGCGCGGCGTAGCGCACCATCTCTTCGGTCGACGCAGTCTGCGTGGACAGTCCGCGGCGCATCTCACTGATCGTCAACGCGCTCTCGGAAACATCGCAGGCAACCTTCACGACGGCCTCAACGATCTCTTCTGCATCGACGGCCTGAGTTCCAGCCTGCGTGCAGATTTCGTCGGAGCGATGCGATGCTTCGTCGACGGCCTCCTTGACCTGTTCCAGGGTATTGAAGATGCCATTCAGATTCTGGCGTCCTCCGCGTACATCCTCGCCGATCGTCGCAGTGACCTCGGAAATCTTCTTCGACTCGTCTTCGAGTTCGCGAATCAAGACCTCGATCTGTTCGGCCGACCCACCCGCGCTCTCAGCGAGTTTGCGAATCTCTTCGGCCACGACCGTGAATCCGCGCCCAGCATCACCAGCGCGAGCCGCTTCTATCGATGCGTTCAGAGATAGCAGATGGGTTTTTTCGACAACGCTCGTGATCATCTCGGTCACGCGATGAACTGAATGGATCTTCTGATCAAAACTCTGGACCAGGAGCCCGGCAGATTCGATCTTCTCGAATAGTGTCTGCATATTCGCTTCAGAGGTTCGCGAAGACTCGACGCCCGTCGTGATGCGCTGCCTGGCCTGAGCGGTCAGTGTAGAAGCCGCTCGCGCGCTCTCCGCGTTGCCCTTGAGCGCCTCGGCCATCTCACGGATCCGCAGCGAAATAGCTTCGACATCCTGCTTCTGCTTATGAGCGGCATCGGTGGCCGTCTCCATGCCCGCCCCGATTGCATGGGTCGTTGCGTTGACGCTCTTGGACGACTCGGAGAGTTCGCGCGAGGACTGCGCCACTTCGTCCGAAGCCCGCTGCATGTGCTCCACCAGTTCCCGCAGACTCTGAAGCATGGTTCCGATCGAGCGTGCGAGGTCGACGGTTTCGTCTGGAAAGCGGCGACCCGCTTCAATATCGACGGTCGCGGTCAGATCTCCGCGACTGATGCGATCGGTACAGCTACGCAGCGTGCGGAAGTTCAAGGTGAGCTGACCGGCGTATATCCAGCCGAGCCATGCACCGGTGATCAGCGCGAGTACGAAGGCGGCCCATTCGGGTGCCCCCAGACGCTCCAGTGCCCGGGGCAAACCGGCCCCTACGGCGGCGACGGCCATGAATCCGAGAATCAGTTTATAGGACAGGTCGAGTCGCAAGCCTCGCCCTCTAGGCGCAACTCCAGTGCGCTCTAACGTTCCATTTACTTGTCGGAACGCGGGCCTAGCGGCTTGAAGTGCTCGAAACCTTTATTGGCGAGCGAAACACGTTTGTCCTTGCGAAAGAAGTCCAGGCGGCCAGTGCGGGTAATTACACCGATATCACTGACGCGTACTCCCAGGCGTTTCGTGAGACGTTCTGCGTCGGGTGCGTCAGCAGCGACCGTAAAAAGCAACTCGAAATCTTCTCCGCCGGACAGAGCCATCTCTTCGGGATCACACCCTGCCCGTTCGCACTCTCCGCGAAATCCGGATAGCAGGGGAATCCGCTCGAGTGCCAGTTCAGCGCCACAACCGCTCTGTTCGAGAACATGTCCCAGATCGCGTACGAGCCCGTCGGAAATGTCGATCGCGCAGGCAGCCAGGCCCGCTCGGACGAGCTTCGGCCCGACTTCGTAAGGCGGGTGTGGCCGCTGATGCAGCTTTGCAAAGCGTCTCTCCGCCCGCGAGTCGAGCGACCCGGCTTCGAGGAGCCTCAGTCCGAGCGCAGACCCGCCGAGAGTCCCGGTCACACAGATCCGGTCCCCCGGTCGCGCGCGATCGCGTCGTAGAGCCCCGCCCGCCTCGACCTCGCCGATCGCCGTGACGCTCAGATTCCAGACATCCGCGCGCACTGTGTCGCCGCCGATGAGCGGGCAGCGCGCTTCGGCGGCTTCGTCGAGAAGCCCGGTTACGAACGCATCGATGCGGCGACTGTCTGCGTCAACCGGCAGCCCGAGACAGAGCAGGAAGCCAAGCGGTCGCGCGCCCATCGCACCCACATCGGAGAGATTGACCGCGAGTGTCTTGCGACCCAGCGAACGCCCATCGGTGGTCGACCAGCGGAAATGCACCCCTTCGCTCAGAGCGTCCGCGGTAAAGACCAGGTCCCGCCCCTGCACCGGTCGCAGTACGGCCGCATCGTCACCAATCCCGCGTCGCCAGCGACGGCCGGGGTCACCGGCTCGCCGGCGCACGGCTTCGATCAGACCAAATTCGCCCAGGGTATTCAGGTCCAGCGTAGCCATGCCCCATGGGTATCACAGAGACGAGGCGCAGACCTCCCGAGACCGGAGTCCGATCAGGCGGTGGGACGGACCCCGGTTCCACCGCGGCGCGGCCGACGCTTGGGGTTGATCGAACTGGTCAGCGCGATCTCGAGCACCTCGTCCATATGGCTCACGAAGTGGAATTCCATTTTGCGCGCGAGTTCTGGGGGCAGCTCATCCAGATCGTGCTGGTTTGCTTCCGGAAGAATCAGGGTGAAGATTCCCCGTCGCGATGCCGCCATGGCTTTCTCGCGCACTCCGCCGACGGGCAGGACCCGTCCCCGCAACGAGACCTCGCCGGTCATCGCGATATCTGAACGAACGGGAATGCCCGTAAGCAACGAGACGACCGCAGTCGCCATCGTGATTCCGGCAGAAGGCCCATCCTTCGGTGTCGCACCCGCTGGCACGTGCAGATGAATCTCGTTGCGCGCGAGCGCCTCCGCTATGCCCAGCTCGGTGCCCCGCCAGCGCACATAGGAAAGCGCAGCCTGTCCGGACTCCTTCATCACGTCGCCCAGTTGACCGGTGAGCAGAAGACCGCGGCCGCGCACCATCGTGGCTTCGACCACCAGCACTTCTCCTCCGGCTTCCGTCCACGCAAGTCCGCGTGCCAGGCCAGACTCGGCGTTTCGAGGAATCGAATTGCCGAGCATCGGGGCGGGACCCAGTTGGGCGCGTAGATTGCGAAGCGTGATCGAAGCGCCTTCAGCTTCACCCTCCGCAATGCGCCGCGCCACTTTGCGCAGCATTCGGCCGATTTCACGCTCCAGGGAGCGCACGCCCGCCTCGTACGTGTAGCCGGTAATGACCTCGCGAATTGCCGCACGGGACACCTTCACGCAGTCTGCGCTCAGCCCACATTCTTCGATCTGCCGTGGTACCAGGTAGCGCCGGGCGATCACCTCCTTCTCCTCGGGGGTGTACCCGGGCAGACGGATGACTTCCATGCGATCCTGAAGCGGACGCGGAATCGGATCGATCAGGTTCGCAGTCGCGATGAAAAGTGTCTGGGACAGGTCGTAGGGAACGTTCAGGTAGTGATCACGGAAGTTGGAATTCTGCTCGGGATCGAGCACCTCCAATAGCGCTGCAGCCGGATCACCTCGATAGTCGGCACCGAGTTTATCGATCTCGTCGAGCAGGAACACCGGGTTGTTCGCACCCGCCTGGCGCATACTCTGGATGATGCGGCCGGGCATGGCTCCCACGTAGGTGCGTCGATGCCCGCGAATCTCGGACTCGTCGCGCATTCCACCCAGCGACATGCGCACGAAACTGCGGTCCATGGCCTGAGCAATCGAGCGGCCGAGCGAAGTCTTGCCAACGCCCGGGGGGCCAACGAGGCAGAGGATGGGACCTTTACCGCCACCACCACCGCGCAGCTTGTGCACGGCGAGGAACTCCAGAATGCGTTCCTTCACCCGGTGCAAATAGGCGTGGTCGTTCTCGAGTACATCTCGCGCATGCGATAGCTCGAGATTATCCTCGGTCTTCTTCGCCCAGGGAAGTTCGGTGACCCATTCGAGATAGGTTCGGATCACCTGGGTCTCAGAAGAGTCCGGATGCATGCGAGATAGGCGATCGAGTTGTCGATCGGCTTCGACCCGGGCCTCCTCGTTCATGCCGGAGCTCTCGATTCGCGAACGCAACTCCTCGAGCTCATTGCGCTTGTCGTCCGTTTCGCCAAGCTCATCCTGGATCTGACGCAACTGTTCACGAAGGAACTGCTCGCGTTGGAATCGTGTGAGTTCTTCGCGCGCGGCTCCCTGGATCTCCGCCTGCATCGAAGAGACGGCCAGTTCGCGGCGAAGCAGGCCATCGATCTTGCGCAATCGTCGGATACCGTCGTTGATCTCGAGGATCCCCTGAGCTTCTTCGACACGCAGGCGCAGATTCGAAGCAACCAGGTCAGCCAACCGGCCCGGTTCGTCGACGTTTGCAGTGACCGAGAGAATCTCGGGCGGCAGGTGCTTGAGAGGAAGCAGTTCTTCGACCTTCTCACGCACGCCTCGAACGAGTGCTTCGACTTCGATCGTCCACTCGTTCTCGTTTTCGTTCTCGGCTTCGAGTTCTTCGATCTCCGCGCTGATGAAAGGCTCGGTGCGAAGCACGTTCTTGACCCGAATCTTCGACAGACCCTGAACCAGAACCTTGAGACGTCCGTCAGGCAAGCGCATCAAGCGCATGATCATTCCAACGACGCCAACTTCGTACAGATCCTCGGGGCCGGGTTCATCGACCTCAGGATCGCGTTGAGTTACCAGCGCGAGCAGACGGTCACTCTCGAGCGCCGTCTCAATGGCGTTAGTCGAAACTTCCCGACCCACGAAAAGCGGGAGGATCATCGACGGGAATACGACCGCATCTCGAATGGGAAGGAGCGGAAGGGAGTCGGGCACTGTGAAGGCACAGTTGGGGGAGTCTTCGTTCAAGGTCCGCTCCGTACTCTGCGGGCCCGAACTGGCTGGTTTGTCCAGACGGCGTGGGCTCCGCGTTCCGTAAAGGAAAATCGTCGCGCGGGACCGTGAACTTGATTACGGGATCGACTCCAGTGTCTGGATTTCACCGCCCCGCACTGTCAGAAGGTGCACGTCTTTACGGGTACCGCCAGTTTCGTCGAACGACGTCACCCCGGACACGCCGCGAAAGTCGCTGACCTGCAGAAGTTCGCTCCGCAACTCTTCGCGCTTCAGCCCTTGGCGGCTTTCGATCAACTGTCGAAAGAGTTCGCCAGCGTCGTATCCGTCCGCAGCAAGTGCATCGGGTGGATCTCCATAGGTTCCGATGAAGCGCTCCGCGAAGGCAACGACACGCGGCGAGTTGCTCTGTGGATGAAACGAATCGACGAAGACCGATCGACGCGCCTCTCGGCCGGCAATCTTGATGAGTTCGGAATCGTTCCAGGCGCTACCGCCCAGGTACGTAGCCTCGCGAATATCATAGAAGCGCAGTTGCGGAAGAATGAGCCCCACCTTGCCCGCATTGTCGGGAATGAACAGGGCGTCGAAGTCGACATACGGCGGCAGACCCTGGAAGCGCGGATCTTCGAGTTTCTCCGCATTCGTCTCTGGACGCTTCATGAGTTTGCGATGCTCTTCTACTCGCTCGCGCTCATCGTCGGTCAGGTAGTACATCCCGACGAGTTTCTTGATCTCGTTCTGCCAGTCGACGGAGTCTGGCTGGTACGCCTCGACGCCGACGATCGCCCCGCCCTGCTCCTCGACCGCCTCCCAGAACAGGTTCTTGAACTTGGTGCCGTACTCGTCCTCTGGATAGAGGATGGCCAGGCGCTGAAAACCGGCCGTTTCGGTGGCGTAACGCGCGAGTGCACGGGCTTCGTCGGCAACCGAGAGACCGAGGCGGAAGACGTAGTCGCCGAGAAGCGCCACACCTTCGCGTTTAGCCAGTGTGAGCATGGGAATGGCCGCCTCTTCGGCGATCGGCGCCACGGACTCTGCCACCGAGGAACGCAGCGGTCCGATGATGCCACTGACGCCCGCGTCGACGAGTTCTCGGATCGCGCGTTTCCCCTGCGCGACATCGCCACCCGTGTCGCGAACGATCACGCGAAAGTGCGAGTCGGGATTGTCGTACAAACCGAGCGAAAGTACTGCGCCGCGCAGGACCGACTCGCCAAAGGGTGCGTACGGTCCAGAGAGGGGAATCGCCAGACCGAGCGTTTCCTCGACTTCACCGAGCCCCCGCTCGAGGCGCGTGAGCAGGCTCTGGAGCTCGATCTCGTCGGGTGGACTCAGCGCCCCTGATAATCGGTCGAGCGCTGCGCGGGCGCCGTCCCGGTCGCCCCGCGTCAATAGACGCGATGCAAGCGTCAGGTTGACGCGATCGTAGACCGACCCACGGGGTAGACGGAATGCCAGTGCAAAGAGTTCTGCTTCCGGAATCCGGCTATCGATCAGTTCTTCGAGTTCCAGATCGAGTTCTCGTAGCTCATCTGCATTGCTCACATCGCGTCGCGCATGGGCCAGCGCGATCACAGCGTCGGGATAGTCTCCAAGTGCGCGTGCGAGATCACCCTGTAGACGATTGAGTTTGACGCGAACCGAGGCCTCTGCAGAGTCGAAGCGCGAACTCGCAAGCAATCGATGTCCGGCCTCGAAACGTCCCAGGTCGCGGTAGATGCGCGCCGCGCGCAAGGCGGATTCGGGCGCGAAGCGACTTCTCGGATGGCGTTCCACCAGTTCCCGCCAGACAGCGGCTGCGCTCTCTCGGCGATCGAGTTGCTCGTTTACGCCGCCGAGCAGGTACAGCGCTTCGTCGAGCCGGCGACTGCGAGGCAACTCCGATCGGAAACGCTCGAGCCTGGCGCGCGCCGTCGAGAAGTCCCGCTTCGAGATGGCCTGGCGCGACTCGGCCAGATCGACGGCTGCGGCCGTTTCGTAGGGAACCGCTGTGCCGTTGCGAACCAACTGAGGCTGCGTGCATGCCGTAAGCAGAGCCAGGGAAACCCAGACGCTAACGCGCAGGAGGCGGCTCAATCGAACAGGTCTCGCAGCTTGTTGAGAAAGCCACGACGCCGCGGATTGACGTCGTCACCGGAAATCTCCGCGAACTCTTCGAGCAGTTCGCGCTGCCGATCATCGAGCTTATTGGGCACCTCGACGAAAATATGGACGTGCAGGTCACCGCGCGGCCCGCCTCCGAGACGCGGCAGACCTTTCCCGCGCATGCGGATCACTTCGTCCGACTGCGTCCCGGCACGGATCTTCAGAGTCTCTCTGCCTTCGAGATTCGGAACGTCGATATCGCAACCGAGAGCCGCCTGCGCAATCGAAACAGGGACCTCGCAGTGCAGATCGGCGCCATCGCGTTCAAACAGGGAGTGCTCTTTGACGTGAATCACCACGAAGAGATCGCCCGAAGGACCACCGGCTAGGCCGCCCTCGCCTTCGGACTGCAATCTCAGGCGCACGCCGTCATCCACTCCTGCGGGAATACGCACCGTCAGATTTTGCACGGATTCGACTCGTCCCTGCCCGCGACATTCCTGACAAGCCACCTTCAGGCTCTGCCCCAGGCCCTGGCAGCGATCGCAGGTGCGGTTGATACGGAAGAAGCCCTGTTGGAGCGCGACCTGGCCGTGACCGCCGCAACGCGGACACGTTTCGCGCTCACCGCCAAGGCCGTTGCACGGTTCGCAAGCACGGTGCTTGGGGACTCGGATCGACTCCTCTCCACCCATGGCGGCAATCGTGAAATCGACTTCCAGGTCGTAGCGCAGATCGGCTCCGCGTCGTCCATTGCCGCGCCCCGGGCCTCGCCCACCGAACACGTCGCGTCCGAAGAAGTCGCTGAACAAATCCGAGAAGCTCGAGAACGGATCGAAGCCTTCGAAGGGATCGCGGCCGCCCGGTCCGCCCACCCCCGCATGGCCGAAGCGATCGTACTGGGCGCGCTGCTCGGCGTTGGACAAGACCGCGTAGGCTTCGGAAGCCTCCTTGAAGCTGGCCTCCGCGGCCGGATCGTCGGGATTTTTGTCCGGATGGAACTGATGGGCGAGCTTGCGATAGGCCTTTTTCAGTTCATCAGCGGAGGTATCGCGCGAAACCCCCAGAATTTCGTAGTAATCCCGCTTCACAATGCGCTCCGATTCCCGGTTCCAGACATAGATCTCGCTCAACCTATGGCTTGAAATCAGTTTGGCAAGTTTGAGCTGGGGAGCGGATTCGGTCGAGAATCCGGGAGGGGCCTATTCGTCGAGGATCTCGTCGTCATCCTCGGCGCCGTCGTCAGATCCGAGGCGCTCGTACATGACCTCGGTCATGCGATAGGCGAGCTGCTGGAGATCCTCGACCGCATCGCGGATTTGGGTCTCGTCGCTGCCTTCCTGAGCCAGGCGAGCCCGATGGAGGCTCTCCTTCATCTCCTCGCGCTCGTCATCGGTGATTTGATCCACATATTCCTTGAGCGTCTGCTCGACCGAATAGATCAGACCGTCGCCGCTATTGCGCAACTCCACCATCGTGCGTCGGTGCGCATCTGATTCGGCATGCTCGGAAGCCTCGTCCACGAGACTGTCGACCAGATCCTGGCTGAGGCCACCAGATGCGGCCACGCGAATCTGCTGTTCACGGCCGGTACCCAGATCTTTGGCGGAGACGTTCAGTATGCCGTCCGCGTCGATGTCGAAGATGACTTCGATCTGGGGAACGCCACGTGGAGCCGGGGGGATTCCGACCAGTTCGAAGCGGCCGAGGCTCTTGTTGTCATCCGCGAGATCGCGCTCGCCTTGCAGCACGTGAATGCGCACCAGGTTCTGATTGTCTTCGGTGGTAGAGAAGACTTCACTCTTGCGCGTGGGCACCGTGGTATTTCGCGGGATGATCGGAGTCATGATCCCACCCATCGTCTCCACACCGAGCGAGAGCGGAATCACGTCCAGAAGCAGTACGTCCTCGGCTTCTCCCTTGAGCACACCACCCTGAATCGCGGCGCCTACCGCCACGACCTCGTCGGGATTGACACCGCGATGCGGCGGCTTGCCGAAGATCTCTTCAACCTTCTTCTGGACACGCGGCATGCGCGTCATGCCGCCCACGAGAATCACGCGATCGACCTGATCGGGCGAAAGGCCTGCGTCTTCGAGCGCAGCCTTGCACGGGCTCTCGAGCCGGTCGATCAGCGGAGCGACCAGTTCTTCCAGATCTGCGCGGGTGATGATCTCTGCCAGATGCTTCGGGCCCGAATCATCCGCAGCCACGAAAGGCAGGTTGATATCGGTTTCCTCGGCCGAAGAAAGCTCCTGCTTGGCGCGCTCGCCCGCTTCCTTCAAGCGTTGCAACGCCATTGCATCTTCGCGCAGGTCGATTCCGTTGGCTTCCAGGAAACGGTCGGCGAGCATCGTGACGATCATCTCGTCGAAGTCCTCGCCCCCCAGATAGGTATCACCGTGAGTCGAGAGAACCTCGAAAACACTATCGCCCAGGCGCATGATCGAGAGGTCGAAAGTGCCGCCGCCGAGGTCGAAGACGGCAATGGTCTCCTCGCCTTCATTGTCGAGGCCGTAGGCCAGCGCCGCCGCTGTGGGCTCATTGATGATTCGCAGGACGTCCAGCCCCGCGATGCGCCCGGCATCCTTGGTGGCTTGTCGCTGCGCGTCGTTGAAATACGCGGGAACCGTGATGACCGCCTCGGTCACCTCCTCGGCGATGTAGTCCTGCGCGGTCTCCTTCATCTTGGCCAGGATGACCGAGGAAATCTCCTCTGGACTTCGCCGCTTGTCCTGGATGTTTACCCAGGCATCGCCGCTATCGGCTTTGCAGATCTCGAAGGGAGCGGTGTTGCAAAAACGCTGGACGTCATCGTCCGCGAAGCTGCAACCGATGAGGCGCTTGACTGCGTATACGGTGCTATGCGGATTCGTCACGGCCTGTCGTTTCGCGATCTGACCGACGAGCTTTTCGCCCTCTTCATTGAAGGCGACGATGGAGGGCGTCGTTCGGCCTCCCTCACTGTTCGCGATCACCGTCGGCTCACCGCGTTCGAGGATCGCTATACAGCTATTCGTGGTCCCTAGATCGATTCCAACAACTTTGCCCATGACGAATCAGCGTTATGCCAGCGAGCGACAGGCGCCCGGACACTTCCTCCTATGCAGTTTCAGCGTCGCCATCAGGGTCGGGTTTCGACTCCTCTGACGTTCCTGCTTCCGGACGACTCGAGACCGCGACAAGCGCGGGACGAAGCAGCCGATCCTTCAGCACATAACCCTTCTGATAGACCTCCACGACGGTTCCGGACTCCCGGTCATCGCGAGGCACCTGGCGCATGGCCTCGTGAACCTGTGGGTCGAACTTCTCATCGCAGGGATCAACGACGCGAACATCGGACTTGTCGAGCAATTGCTTCAACGACCGGTACGTCAACTCGATTCCCTCCATCAGACTCTGATTGTCGCTGGAGGCGTCGTCCTTCTTCCCATGCTCCGCAGCTCGCTCGAGATTGTCGACCGTGCCCAGAAGCTCCTTGATGAGACCTTCATTGGCGTAGTTGTGCAGGTCGTTGCGCTCTTTGAGCATACGGCGTTTGTAATTGTCGAAGTCGGCGGCCAGACGCAGGTACTTGTCTTTGAATTCCTGGAGTTCTTTCTGGGCCGCCGCGAGTTCATCATCGCCGCCGGACGCAGAAGGCGACTCCGGACCCGGGGGATCAGAGAGCGGAGGATCAGAAACCGGGGATTCATCCGAACCGGAGGCAGACTCCGTCGCATCCGGCCCTTCCAGAGCATCCTTGAGCTCTTCAGGCATGCTGACTTTGGGTCCTTTGGGGTCCGACATCTGCTTTTCCTCAATCAGGCGGGCAGCTACGGGATCTACCCGGAGCCCTGCTCGGCCCGAACCGTACCCACGACCCGCATGCAGGTCAACGGGGTCCGATAAGGGGATTCTTCGGCAGATTCCTGTGGGACCTGTGCAATTCCGTCCCGCAGTAGTCTCCCACCAGACAGCTATGGAGCCAGGGATCCCCCCGCCCGATCGGAAATTCCGCGAAGCTTCCGGTCCGTCGAGTTCAAAGTGGCACCTGCTCTGGGGTCTTCCCCGCGATAAAAGACAAATTCGAGCCGACGATTCAGCGCGCGAGCCTGGGCCGTGTCGGCTTTGGCGATCGGACGCGTATGGGCAAAGCCGCTCGCACTTGCCCGTGCGGGGTCCACCTTTCCCGTCGATATCAGATAGCGAAGACCGGCGACCGCACGCGCAGCAGACAGTTCCCAATTCGAAGGGTAGCGGGCCGTCTTGATTGGCACGTCGTCGGTGTGCCCGTTGACGGCAAGATTGTAGTCAAAGGCCTGCACGAGCTCCGCGATCTCTTCGAGAATCGGAATCGAACCCATGCGCAGCTCATCGGAGGCGGGGTTGAACATGAGAGTGCCCTTGACCCGGATCGTCACGCCACTGGTTCCGGGCACCGCTTCGACGATTCCACGCAGACTGCGTTCATCGATCAGCTTGTCCACCCGCCCTACCATCTTCTTGACCGCGGCACTCTCGCCCTTGCCGTCCGAATCATCCTTGTCCATGGCATCGTCGTGGGGAACCGGAATTTCGATGGCGATCTTGGGCTTGGATTCGCTCGGAGAGATCTCGATCAGCTCATTCGACCGAACATCCCAATTGCCGGGATTCGGCACGAGCACGCCCAGGGCTTCCTTCATCGAACCCGCCATCGCCTTGAACTTGGCTGCGTCGGTGTTCGCAAACGAGAGCAATAGAACGAAGAAGCAGAGCAGAAGACTCATCATGTCGCCAAAAGTCGCCATCCAGGCGGGACAGCCCTCTGCGGATGATTCTTCCTCTGAGACGAATTCACCGGCCACTCGGTTCCCCCGGACTCAATTCCAACAGCCCCACTGAATCAGCCGTCTTCGGTGGCCCGCTCGCTCGGCGCCAGAAGAGCGTCGAGGCGCGCCTGCAATACGTTCTTGTTGTCGCCGCGCACGACCGCCTGGATTCCGGCAATCGCCAGATTCCCGCGCAGAAGTTCCTCTTTCGTGCGCCCGGCGAGCTTTTCTGCGACGGGTCCAAAGATGAGGAATGCGAGCACCGCCCCGTAGAAGGTGGTGAGCAGAGCGACGGCCATGGCGGGGCCGATCGCGGCCGGGTCCTCGAGCGCCTGCAACATATTCACGAGTCCGATGAGCGTTCCGATCATGCCCATGGACGGCGCGGTCGTCGCCATGAACTTGAAGATGTCCTGACCGCGCTTGTGGCGCTTCTGCATTTCCCCGAGTTCGCGGGTCATGGTCGAGACGATGAACTCCTCTTCCATGCCGTCGATCGCCATTACGGTGCCTCGCGCCAGAAAGGGATCGCTGACCTCGATTTCCTCGAGGCCCAACATGCCGTCCTTACGCGCCTTCTGGGACATCTCCTGCATCGTCTCCAGCAGCTCATCGATCGAGATCGCCTTGTCGATGATCGCGTGCTTGAAGACGCCGAATGCGCCGATCACGTACTTCATCTTCTGGTTGATCAAGGTCGCGGCGATCGTGCCACCGACAACGACGGTCAGTCCCGGAGCGTTGACGAAGGCCATCAATGAGCCATCGAGCATGATGGAGGCGATGATCAGCGCGAAGCCGACGACGATTCCGATGATAGTTCCGAGATCCAAAGGGAGGCGCTCTTGGGCAGTTGGCGTTGTCCCACTATCGGAATTTCACCACGAAGAGATTAAGCCACACTGAGCGGAATTCGCTCGAGTTCCAGACCTCAGACGAAACGCATCAGGACCTCGTCGGCAAACAACAAGCCCTTCTCCGTAAGGCGCCAATGTCCACTCGTTTCCGCGATCAGACCCAGGTGTTGAAGCTCGGCGATTTCTGCAGCGAAGTGCGCTTCGATCGGGGATCCGAAGATCCGCTCGAAACGCGCACGATCGATGCCGTCGAGGCGACGAAAGCCGAGGAAAAGGTACTCGCGGCGCTGCTGCTCGAGGTTCAACTCCTCGGACTCGGCGATCGGTAGACGCCCTCTCGCCAGCGCCTGCTCCCACGCGGCCAGATCGCGCAGGTTCGACCAGCGGCGCTCGCCGACCAGACTCCCGGCAGACACTCCGAGACCCAACACGTCCTCGCGCAACCAGTAGCGCTGATTGTGGCGCGAGCGATGGCCGGGGCGCGCGAAATTCGAAATCTCGTAGCGTTCGAGACCGGCTGCGGCGAGCGTGTCGCATACGAGCGCTCCCATGCGCAAGGCCTCGTCTTCGCCGGGTAGCTTGATCTTCCCCTGGGGTGCAGCCCGGAAAAACGGAGTGCCGGGTTCGAGCGTCAACGCGTAGGCCGATATGTGGGGAACACCGGATTCCACCAGCACATCCAGGTCTTGCTTCAGGCTCGTTTCGCTCTGAGCGGGCGCTCCGTAGATCAGGTCGGCCGATACCGAGGCGAAACCGGCGCTCAGGCAGGCGTCGAGTCCGGCTCGGGCATCCGCTCCAGTGTGGGCTCGACCCAGCCTCTTGAGCACGACGTCGCTCAGGGATTGGACCCCGAGTGAGGCACGCGTGACCCCGGCTTTGCGGAAACCCGGGATCCGGGCGCGCTCGACCGCGCCCGGGTTCAACTCCAGGGTCACGTCCGGATCCCCGGGAAAAACTCCTCGCACGGCCTCGATCAGCCGAGCGACGGAATCCGGCTGGAGCATCGAAGGAGTGCCACCTCCGAAGTAGAGCGTATCGAGTGGACGATCCGGCAGACGATCGCCGAGTTGCGCCCGTGCGAGATCGAGTTCGCGCAGGAGCGCCGCGATATACGTCGCCTCGCGCTCCTCCTCCAGCCGCCAGACACCGCAGACGGCAAAGTCGCAATACGGACAGACCCGTTCGCAAAACGGCACGTGGAGGTACACCCCCAGACCCGGTGCGCTTGTGACGTCGTTCACGGCACGTATCTTATGCCTCCCTCGGATCGCACGCTTCCGATCCGAAACCGATCGCGGAGGAAATCGATGCTCCGACTTCTGGGGTTTTCACTCACAATAGTATGGGTCTGCGCCTGCACCGCACTTCCTTCGGGATGGAGCCTGCGCAGTTCACAACTCGAGGAGGGAGTGGTGCGTACCACGCTCGACAACGGTCTCAAGGTTGTCCTGATCGAGGATCACTCCGCTCCGGTAGTGGCCTTGAACGTATGGGTCCGAGTCGGCAGTGCCGACGAACAGGCTTCGGAAGCCGGCATGGCGCACGTATTCGAGCACATGTTGTTCAAGGGAACGGAGCGGCGCGCAGTCGGTGAGATTGCAAGCACGGTCGAGGCGGCCGGTGGCAATATCAACGCCTTCACGTCCTTCGACATGACCGTCTATCACATCACGATGGCGAGCCGGGACTCCGCAGTCGGCATCGATGTCCTGGCCGACGCGGTACAACACTCGACCTTCGACCCCGAGGAACTCACGCGCGAGGAACTCGTGGTGCTCGAGGAGATCAACCGCAGCGAGGACTCCCCGCGCCGCGCGCACTCCAGAGCGACTTTCGAGACCACGTTCACCCAGCACCCCTACTCGCTTCCCGTGATCGGCACAGCCGAGAGCGTCAAGAGCTTTACACGCGACGGCCTGCTGGACTTCTTCCACAAATGGTATGTGCCCAATAACATGGCCTTCGTTGCCGTGGGGGATCTGGATCCGGACAAGGTCATGGAGCAGATCAAGAGCGCGTTTGCAGATGCGCAGCCACGTGCCGGTCTCGAACACCCCCGCCCGCCGGAACCCGTGCAAGACTCTTCGCGATCCAAGATCGTGCGCAGCGAATTCGAGCAGACACTGCTCGGCATCTCCTACCCGGCAACCAGCTTCCGCGATCCGGAAACGCCTTTCCTGGATCTTCTTTCGATGGTACTGGGAGGCGGCGATAGTTCGCGCCTGTATCGCAATGTGAAGGACCGCGAAGGCCTGGTGCACGGAATCAGCGCGGGCGCCTACACGCCGCTGGATCCGGGTCTGTTCATGGTCGACGCAGTTCTGGAGGGCGACAAGATCGAGCCGACCCTCGAAGCCGTCGCAGAAGAGATCGAACGTCTGCGCGCCTTCGGGCCCGGAGAAAAGGAACTCGAACGCGCCCGCGTCAACCTGCTGTCCGGCGAAGTCCACGAGAAGGAGACGATGCAGGGCCAGGCGCGCAAGTACGGTTACTTCGAAACTCTCGCCGGCGGGATCGAACTGGAGGAGGAGTATCTGCGAGCCGTTCGAAATGCCACTCCCGAAGACCTGAAACGAGTGGCGCAGAAATACCTGCGCGCCGATCGGGCCAGCATCGTGGTTCTTCTGGCCAAAGACGTTCGCCCCGACCTGACCGACAACGCGCTATTTGCAGCGCTGGATGTCGGCCTCAGCGCGGAACGCAGCGTCACCGGCGGCGAACAACTGGCGGGGGGTATCCACACATTCACTCTGCCCAATGGACTGCGCGTGGTCGTGAAACCGAACACCACCATCCCGCTGGTTTCGATGCGTCTGTCCTTCCTCGGAGGTCTTCTGGCCGAGTCCGAGGAAACCCAGGGAATCTCCTCCTTCCTGTCCGATGTACTGGAACGAGGAACGGAGCAGCGCAGCGCCGCCCAACTGGCAGCCGAAATCGAAGGCATCGCCGGATCCATTGAAGGATTCTCCGGGCGCAATAGTTTCGGGCTCACGGGGGAGTTCTTGAAGGAGTCGCTAGATGAGGGACTCGATCTCTTCTCCGACGTTCTCCTTCACCCCGCCTTCGATCCCGAGGAGATCGAAAAAGCTCGAGTCGAACGCCTGGCCGCCCTGCGCCGCAGTGAAGACAATCTGAGTTCGAAGGCCTTCGAGATTTTCCAGCGCGAGATCTATCCGGGACATCCGTATCGCTTCCGCGCGATCGGAACCGAGGAGTCGCTTGGCAAGATCAATCGCAAGGCGCTCGCGAACTACTATGAAACCTACGCCCGACCCAGCAACGGCGTGTTGTCCGTGGTCGGGGATGTCGATCCCGATGCCGTCGTCGAATCCCTATCGCAATACCTCTCCGATTGGACGGGTGATTCCGTAGTCTCGTTGCCCGAACGCGAGATTCCCAGTCCAGCGTCGGAAGCGCGCGAGACCTCGCTCACGAAGAACAAGAACCAGGTGCACATCGTGATGGGTTTTCAGGGCTTGAAGCTCGGTGACCCCGACGTGCCCGCCCTCGAAGTACTGACACAGGTGCTCTCGGGTCAGGGTGGACGCCTGTTCCTGGAACTTCGAGACAAACAAAGCCTGGCCTACTCCGTGACCGCCTTCGCGATCGAGGGCCTGGACCCGGGGATCTTCGGCGTGTACATCGCGAGCGCGCCCGACAAGCTCGACCAGTCCCTGGCGGGCTTGCGAAGCGAACTCGACAAGCTCCTCAATGGCCCGATCGAGGAAGAGGAAATCGCGCGGGCGCGCGCCTATCTGATTGGCTCCCAGGCCGTTTCGCTGCAGCGCTACTCGTCGCAAGCCAGCCTGCTCTCCCTCGACACCTTGTACACCCTGGGAGCAGATCGACATCTCGACTACGCGAAGCACATCGACGCCGTCACACTCGACGACCTGAAGCGGGTAGCGAAGCGACTGATCCAGCTCGACAAGCCGGTCATCGCCATCGTGCGCTGATGGACTAAGAACCCGCGTCGCAGCCGAGTGGGCAGATGGGCAGGAAGAGTTCGTGGATCCGGCCGACCAGAGAATGTCCGGGTGGAAGGCCGATTTGCTGGGATTGTTCCCCGAGCGCCTCTTTCCACTCTTCTGAACTCTGGGGACAGTGGTGACGCGGGTGCTCATCGCCCACGAAGTAGAGACGCATGAAATGCGCATCGATGCCCTGCTCTCGCAGGAACGCGAGTGCCGCCAGCCTGGATGCCAGACCGTAGTAACGGTTCATCCAGTCGCACTCGGCCGGGACCTCGAGCCTTTCCCGGGTGTGCTCCAGGGCCGCTTGAATCTGCTCGCGCTTCCCGTTGCTCGCCTGACAACTCGAAGCCAGATCGCCGATGCTGGAACAGGCGTCCAGTAGAAGGAAACTGCTCGCTTCCCCGGTGCGCAACTGAGCGACGGAGTCCCAGCTCAGCGACTGACTGCCGCCTGGCCAGACCTGCGCCCAGGCGGCGAGTGTGTCGGGATCTTCGATGAACTCGAGACCCTTGAGCTCGTCGTCCGCTCCGGAGGCCCTGCGATCGAAATGAAAATCGATCCAGGCGATGGCGTCGGCCCCGATCGTTTCCAGGACACGCGCGTTCAGATATGCGCGATGCCGCCCCAGATAGCGCAGGAGATGGAACTCACTCCCATAATCACAGATGTGGCTCATGCTTCATGGGTTGATCGGTTGCTGCGTCCAGTTCCTTACCTGAACACTTCATGTCAGTTGCGCGCTGTGAAGTCCGATCACAGGCCGGCGGCCGCGCTATCGCGGCGCGGGTCGGCCCCACCCCAGAACTCGCCCGTCTCGGCGTCGCGCAAGATGAGCTGGGAAGCGCCCAGATAGAAACGGCGATCGATCAACTGATGGCCGATCTCGCTCAAGCGGTCGCGCACGTCGCGCGGGTGTTCGGGTTCGAGCATGATGCCATCGGGTCGCCACTGGTGATGGAAACGCGGCGCAGAAACCGCAGCCTGGGCATTCATGTCGAAGTCGATCACGTTGATCAGCGTCTGCAACACGGCGGAAATGATGATCGTACCCATCGGGCTGCCGACGACCATACGCGCCTGACCGTCGCGCAGTACGATCGTAGGCGTCATGCTTGAGAGCGGACGCTTGCCCACCGCGATCGCATTCGCGGCCGTCCGCCCGACCGCGCCCCAGGAATTGGATCCACTGGGCGAGGCCGAAAAGTCATCCATCTCATTATTCAGCACGATGCCGGTTCCGGGAACCGTGATCAGGGAACCGAAGAGTGTGTTGACCGTCTGGGTCAACGACACCGCATTGCCCTGCGCATCCATGACGGAAATATGTGTCGTTCCGGAATCGTCGGGCGGCGTGGTCGGCCCACTTACATTCAGCAGATGCGGCTTCCCCCATCTCCACGGCAGGCGCTTCCAGAAAGGTGGCGTGCGCAGGCGACTCGCGAGAATATTCCCGTACGCGCGAGAAGTGAGCCACTGCACCGGAACCGGATAGAAGTCGGAATCCCCCAGATGCGCCGCTCGATCCGCGAAAGCCAGCTTCATCGCCTGTGAAACCAGGTGGATCATGTCGCTGGAGTTGTGACCGAGCGACTTCAGGTCGAAGTCCTCGAGCGCATTGAGTTGCTCGACGAGCAGTACACCCCCGGAACTCGGAGGTGGCATCGATACGATTTCGTAACCGCGATAGCGGCCGCGAATCGGCTCGCGCCACACCACCTGATACCCCGAAAGATCCTCCAGCGTGAGCACCCCTTCGGACGCGGCGACGATCGCCTCGGCAATCGGCCCTTCGGTCATCGCCCCGGATCCGCGTTCCGCGATTGCTTGCAGTGTTTTCGCGAGATCGGGCTGTTTGAGAACGGCCTCCAGCGCCGGGACCTCCCCGTCGATCAACTGCACACGCGCGGTCTCCGGATACCCCGCCAGTCGCTTTTCCACGATCTTCAGGATCCGGCGGTGATGAGGTCCGATCGCGAATCCCTCGCGGGCCATGCGGATCGCAGGCTGCACGACATCGCGCCACGGCAGCTTGCCGAAGCGTCGATGCGTCTCTTCCAGTCCCTGGACCAGACCGGGAATGGCCACGGCGCGAGCTCCGTAACGCGACGCCTTCGGGTCGGCCACGCCTATTTCATCGAGATACATCGCAGGGCTGGCGCTGGCCGGCGCGGTCTCGCGTGCGTCGATGGCGAAATCCTTACCTTCCGCGGTGTGTACGACCAGAAAGCCACCGCCACCTAATCCGGAGCTGAACTGATGCGCGACGCCCGCGGCGAGTCCACTGGCGACAGCGGCGTCAATCGCATTGCCTCCGCGCAAGAGGATCTCTTGACCCACGGCTGCTGCGGGCTCGACCGAAGTCACGATCATGCCGTGCGTCCCGTGCACGGGCTGGTGGGCTGCGGCAAGGGTCAGTTGGGGAACGACGACGAGCAAAAGGCTCGCCACGAAAGCCGACCAGAACGACGTGCGATTCATACGCCGGACCCTATCACGCCGCCGTGAAACAGACGGTCTGGTAGGGTATCGCCGTGATTCGAAACTCCTGGACGCAACGCACCGGAATCCGCGCCGGAATCGCGCAACTCGCTGGGGCGCTGCTTCTACTGTCGACGCTCAACGCGTGCGGCGACCCCGCGGCACCGGCATCGGAACCCACCCGACCTGCCGAGGAGATCGGCGTCATCCACGTGCGCGATTTCGGGGTGATCAAACTGCGCTTCTTCCCGAAGATCGCACCCAACCACGTGAGTGCCTTCAAGAAACTCTCCCGCCAGGGCTTCTATGACGGCGTGACATTCCACCGCGTACTGCCCGGCATGTTCGCGCAGGCCGGCGACCCGAACACGAAGGACGACGACCCGGGCAACGACGGTTTCGGTGGACCAGGTTACTTCCTGCGCGCCGAGTTCAACGACACCCCCCACCGGCGCGGAATCCTCTCCATGGCGCGCAAGGAAGGCGTCGACACCGCCGGTAGTCAGTTCTTCATCATGGTCGCCGACCACGAGGACTGGAAGGAACTCTTCGACGGCCAGTTCACGGTCTTCGGCGAGGTGATCGAGGGAATCGAAGTGGCCGTGCGCATCTCGCAGGTAGAGCGCGACCGCAAGACGAACCGCCCCCACACCAACGTCGTGATGGAATCCATCCGGATCGAGGGCCCGAACCACTGACCAACGGACCGGCCAGGACCAGATCCGGCCCATGCGGGGAATTCAACGCAAGCTCGCACTTTTTCGGGCAATGGCAGCCCTGACTTCCCCGTCCGTTGTCGCCTCCTTCGGGAAACGCCATACTCCGCCCCCGCGTCCGGCTTCCACTCTGGCGGCCGGAACGCGTGGCGCGGTAGCTCAGTTGGTAGAGCAGCGGACTGAAAATCCGCGTGTCGGCGGTTCGATTCCGCCCTGCGCCACCACGGGAAGCAGCCGGCACTGCTCGCCTTTTCGGTGGGGGGTGTGCCACAGCATTCGGCGCCTTGGGTTCGAAGGCCCGTATCGGACCGTCCGGAGCCGTCGTGAGTGCGTCGCCGTAGCCCTTCAACTCCTCGGGGATGAGGTGGGCGTAGGTGTGAGCATTCTGGCCCCCTCAGGGTAGGCCTTTCGTTTCGCGGCAACGATCGATCATAAAGTCCACGAGCTTCGTATCTTTGCCTGCGACAGTGACAAACTGAGAGCCATCGCCGATCACCGCGAATCGGTACACACGCCATCGAATCATGTCTGCCCCTTTTTCGGTGATTTCATATCTCGTTAGGGACAGAAACCCTCGCTTTTGCTTCTAGACAACACGTACAGCTTCACCGGGCTCCCAACTACGGGCTTCCTCAGTGATTTCAATCAACCCAGCCCTCTCTGCCAACGTCAGTGAGACACCAGGCCCCCTTGGAATTACTGTAGGGCGGTGGAAGGTGAACACCGATGACAGAGAGGAAGAAGATGGACGTGAAAGGACTCCCCACCCCCGCGATTGGGGTTGAGGAGCGAAG